>JAHYJV010000026.1 GCA_019428855.1 Patescibacteria group bacterium
CCGCTACCACTACGGTCGGAATGACAGTTATAAATTTATATTTTCTTTCAGACAAAATTAGATAGCTAAAGTTATGCTAGCATTTGCTCCACTTCTGTACTTCAACCACCACTCATTTTGGCAAAGAGCCACAAGACATAAGTCCTAATTTGAGCTGCTGATTTTCTCCAATTATTCCTCTTTTTAAAGAAGGTATTTAAAGGTGGTCTGAAAAACTAATTACATTTGACTGAATTATTATTTTAAATTTAAATTACACTTTTTTTAAGAAAATAAAGGAAAACGAGCAGGATTAATTAGACAATAAAAGCTATTTATATTAAACTTATATTAGTTAGTTAAATAATCATATATGAAGAAATTATTGCTAAGAATATTTTTGTTTCTGATAGTTGCTTCTATTTGTTTTGTTTTCGTATTTACTTATAAAATTTTTTCCGAAGGAAATAAAATTTTTTCAAGTAATGATAATCAGTCTATCCTGAAACAATTTGAACAACTAATTTTTAATCCTATAAATGAATTAAAAGGAGAAAATAATAATCGCATCAACATCCTTTTATTAGGTATTGGCGGTGAAAATCATAATGGTGGAAGCTTGACGGACACAATAATGATTTTAAGTATCAAGCCATTCGAAAAAGAAGCTGCCCTGCTTTCTATTCCTAGGGACCTGTATGTGAATATACCAGAAACAAATATGAATACGAAGATAAATGCGATTAAATCATATGGCGATAAAAAAAACAATAATGGAATCAGCCTGCTCAAATCCGTGATCAAGGAGATTTCAGATTTAGATATCCACTATTTTGTGCAACTTGATTTTCAGGGATTTATAAAAATAATTGATGATTTAGGTGGTATTGATGTTTATCTTGAAAACGACATCATTGATCCTTCCTATCCTAATTTTACCAATGGCTATGATCCATTTTATATATCTTCGGGTTGGCATCATCTTGATGGTCAAACTGCTCTCAAGGTTGCCAGGTCACGACACAGCAAGATGGGAGACTTCGACAGAATCCAAAGACAGCAGAAAATCATCAAAGTCACTAAACAGAAAATATTTGAGCAATACACAAATTTCGATATTTTCGCCTTCAATAATATTTTATCTTCATTAAGCGAAAATATGATAACAGATATTCAATTACAAGAAATTCCAAGATTTTATACAATTGCCCGAGATACAAAAAATAATAATATTACCGCTGATGTTATTGATACGAAAAAATATTTAAACCGCACTTATGTTGGTATGGGCTACACTCTGGAATCAAAAGATAAAGATTACACCAAAATAAAAAACCTGAGTTCAAATATTTTTGATTTTGAAATTCCGGACAAGCAGCTAGAACTAATTAAAGAAGAAAACGGAAAAATTGAGATTCAAAACGGTACTGGTACTCTAGATTTAGCAAACAAAGTTTCAAAAGATCTAGAAGGATTAGGACTTCAGATTATGAATTCAAAAAACATTCCACCACCAGATTTCACTGGAGTAAAAATTATTGACAATTCCAACGACTTCAAGGAAAATACTTTGCAATTATTAAAAAATAAGTTTGAAGCAATTATAGACAAACCAAATTCAGCTAGTCCCCCAAAAGCAGATTTTATAATTATTTTAGGAAGCGGATACTAATTAGCACTAACTTTAATACTTAATTTTTTCACTATGAAATTAATTGTAGGCCTAGGTAATCCAGGAGATGAATACAGAATATCAAGACATAATGTGGGTTTTATAATCATTGACAAGATTATAGAAGCATTCAGCTTTAATAATTTTTCTCACCATAAAAAGTTCAATGCTGACATTTCTGAAAATGTCATCTTCGGTGCGAAATTTATACTCGCTAAACCTCAAACATTTATGAACAAATCAGGTGAAGCTGTCAAATCTATGGTCGATTATTTTGACATAGATATTGAAAAAGACTTGATAGTTATCCACGATGATATTGATATTAAAATTGGAAAATATAAAATTTCTCAAGATCGTAATTCAGGTGGTCATAACGGAATAAAGTCGATTATTGAATATTTAGGAACAAAAAATTTTCAAAGAATCAGGATTGGCATTGAAATTGACGAACGACAAATTCCCACCGAGAAATTTGTCTTGGAAAAATTCAAGAATGAGGAGCTGAAAATGATTAATCAAGTATATCAAGAATTGGTATCAAGTTTTATTTAAATTAAAAGAAAGGCCTGCAGACCTCTCTTTTATATAGAATACTACCGCTCACTATCCTGTTTATAAGCGCAAGATCTATAATTACAAGAATAATAGACCTTGTCCTTAAGCTAATCACACAACGAAGGAGGGTTTGTTGAGTTTTCACTACTTACAAACAGGATACCAAGCAATAATGTTTTTTTGCCAATATTTCAACTATTTAATTTAACTTGATAGCCTATCACATAACATTAAATATGTCAAGTGTAGAACATAAATTTTATAATGCCTTCAATCTCATCCCTCAAATGGGACCTCTTCGCTTTGCCAAAATCTGTGCCCATTTTCCATCTCTAGAAAATGCATGGCAAGCAAATTTGTCAGAATTTCAAAATGCCGGTATTGAATTTACCATTGCTGAAAAAATAATTTCAAAAAGAAAAGAAATTTCACCAGAAAAAGAAATGGCTAAGCTGGAGAAAGAAGAAATTAAAATCATCACCAATGACGACGAACTTTATCCAACACTTCTTAGAGAAATTTCCAGTGCACCAGCTATTTTATATTACAAAGGAGAAATTAAAAAAGATGAAATTGCTATTAGTATTGTCGGCTCACGAAAAGTTTCCACCTATGGTATGCAGGTTGCCACAAAATTATCTCGCGACCTTGCCCAAAATGGAATTACCATCATCAGTGGTATGGCACTTGGTATTGACGGAATCGCTCATCGCGAATGCTTAAAAATTAAAAAAAGAACGGTGGCAGTTTTGGGAAATGGTCTTGATGAAAAAAGCATTTATCCTGCCAGTAATCGTCAAATCGCCAAGGAAATTATAAAAAACGGTGCCATCATTAGCGAATATCCCCTAGGTACTCCCCCACTCAGACAACATTTTCCTGCCCGCAACAGAATTATCAGCGGACTTTCGCTTGGTATTCTAGTTGTTGAAGCCGCTCAATCTTCTGGTACGCTTATCACTGCTAGATTTGCTCTTGAGCAAAATCGAGAAGTTTTTGCCGTCCCAGGGAGCATTTTTTCCAAAACCTCCGCTGGAACTAATAATCTCATTCGCCTAGGCGCAAAGCTGGTCACCAAGGTTGAAGACATTACTGAAGAGTTAAACTTAAACTCTTTGTTCGGATTTGAAAAAATAAATCAAATTAATCCAGATAATAATGAAGAAGCAATCATTCTTACAAATCTATCACCCGATCAACCCCTGCACATTGACCAACTGGCAAAAATCACTAAAATGAATGTAACAGCCCTTGCGGGAATTTTGACACTTATGGAAATCAAAGGTAAAGTAAAAAATATTGGTGGGATGAGATATGTGGTGGCGAGTTAAAAGTGAAAATGAAAAAAATTAAAGCTTATAAATATTTTTGAATATTAGTCCAAAAAAATTCTCACTCTATAATATGCCATTCTGAACTTGATTTAGAATCTGTCCTCGCTTTTCATCAAGTTTATATATATTTTGAAAAAACTTTAACGCATTTACTGTCATCAAGAAATGAGCGATAACGGTTGAGAAATCTGAAAAATATCATTCAATGCCTTAAATAAAATTTATAAATTTCTCGTCACTCTCGCTTCTATGAAATAACAAATTATATCTTGTTAATTAATAATATATTTTCGGAAAATACTGAAATCACAATGAAACTAACATACACAAATGAAAAAACTAATTATTGTGGAATCGCCCACTAAAGCCAAGACTATCACAAAATTTTTGGGAAAGGAATATATTGTCAAATCTTCATTTGGCCATCTTCGTGATTTGCCAAAAAGCAAATTGGGAGTTGATACAGAAAACAATTTTGACCCAGAATATGTCATCAATGACAAAAGCAAAAAACAGGTTACTGAGCTGAAAAAATATGCCAAGGAGTGTGATGAAATCATTCTGGCATCTGACGAGGACCGTGAAGGAGAAGCAATATCTTGGCACTTGGCTCAAATTTTAAATCTCGAAGGATTCGGAAGTGGAAAAAAAGAGATGAAATATAAAAGAATTGTTTTTCACGAAATCACCAAAACTGCCATTGAAGAAGCCTTAAAAAATCCACGCAAAATCGACATTAATTTGGTTGATGCTCAACAGGCTCGCCGAATTCTGGATCGTCTGGTGGGCTATAAACTTTCACCTTTACTTTGGAAGAAAATCCGCTATGGACTTTCTGCTGGACGTGTTCAGTCTGTGGCTGTGCGTTTGATTTGCGAAAGAGAGGAGGAAGTCAACAAATTTATTCCAGAAGAATATTGGTCAATTGAAGCGATACTACAAAAAAATGGCGATACTACAAAAATTAATTCTCGATTAACAAAAGTCAACGGAAAAGCAGTTCCGAAACTTGGTGTAAAAACAAAAGATGAAGCTGAAAAAATCAAAGCTAACCTCGAGAAAGCCAGCTATAAAATTGAAAAAATAACCAAAAAAGAAGCAAAGAAAAATCCCTTACCGCCTTTTACAACTAGCACTTTGCAACAAGCTGGCAGTAATCGATTTGGCTATAGTGCCAAACAAACCATGATGATTGCCCAACAACTTTATGAAGGAATTAACCTTGGAGAAAAAGGATCTAGTGGTTTGATAACTTATATGAGAACTGACTCCTTGAATTTGAGCAAAAACTCTCTAGAATCAGCCGAAAAATATATTACCGCTAAATTTGGTAAAGAATATTATGAACACCGAGTTTTCAGAACTAAAAGCAAAAGTGCTCAAGAAGCACATGAAGCAATTCGCCCTGCCAATCCCGAGCTTGAACCAGATAGCATCAAGGAATTTCTCGACAGTAAACAGTTTAAATTATATCAATTGATTTGGCAAAGAATGCTTGCCTCTCAAATGGCCAGTGCGATTACAGATTCCACGATCGTTGATATTTTAACAGACAATAAATACACGCTCCGTGCCAACGGTTCAACAATCAAATTTGAAGGTTTTTTGAAAGTGTATCCAACCAAATCGGAAGAAACTATTCTACCAGAACTTTCTGAAAAAGAAATGCTTAGTCTTCTGAAAGTCATTCACGAACAACATTTTACCCAACCACCTGCCAGATTCAACGAAGCAAGTTTGATTAAAATTCTTGAAGAACTCGGAATTGGCAGACCGTCAACTTATGCCCCGACCATCAGTACAATTCAAGACCGAGGCTATGTCACCAAAATTGAAAAACGACTTCATCCTCAAGAAATTGGAATTCTGGTTAATAAATTATTAGTACAGCATTTCCCCGAAATTGTCGATGTAAAGTTCACTGCCAAAATGGAAGAAGATTTGGATGAAGTTGCTGAAAATAAAAAAGATTGGGTAAAAATTTTAAGAGATTTTTATAATCCGTTTAACAAAAATTTAATGGAAAAAGATAAAGAAATTGACAAAAAAGAAATTACTGAGGAAAAAACAGACGAGAAATGTGAAAAGTGTGGTTCACCAATGATTATCAAATTGGGTAGGTTTGGAAAATTTATGGCCTGTACAAACTATCCAGATTGCAAGACCACCAAACAAATCGGAGAAGAAAAAGAACTTGCTCAAGAATACTCTGGCGAGAAGTGCGAGAAATGTGGCAAGCCAATGGCAGTCAAAAGTGGAAGATTCGGAAAATTTCTGGGATGCTCAGGTTATCCAGAATGTAAGACAATTAAATCAATGGCGAAGCCCACTGGTGTCAAATGTCCACAATGCAATACTGGTGATATCGTCGAAAAAAAATCAAAAGCCGGCCGAACATTCTTTGCCTGTAACGGCTATCCTAATTGCAAGTTTGCCCTCTGGAGCAAACCAACAGGTGAAAAATGTCCTAAGTGTCAAAGCCTGCTAATTCTCGCCAAAGGAGAAACGACGGCCTGTTCAAATAAAGATTGTAAATAACCATTAATTTAATAAATCTAAAGAAAGTCTATTTGAAAATTAAATAGTTTCAAAAAGAATTATTCTTTTTGAAATAAAATAATAATCTGTAATTAACTAATGAAATTAATGAAAAAAACAATTATTGGGATTTCAGGTGATGTGGGCAGTTTTTCTGCTCAAGCAGCGGAAGAATATGCCAGAAAAAACGACCTTACTGATTACGAGATTGCCTATCTTATAAAAACTGAAAAAGTACTCACACAACTAGACAAGAAAAAAATTAACATTGGCATATTTCCGATTGAGAACTCCAACGGAGGTATTGTTATCGAAAGTATTAATGCCATGAGTCATCACATCTTTAAAATCAAAGAAATATTCGAAATTCCTATAGTTCATTGTCTTCTTACCAAGCCCGGTATTGCGAAGAAGGATATTAAAACAATTGCTTCTCATGATCAAGCCTTGAAACAATGCAAAATGTATCTCAAAAAAAAATGGGAAGATGTAGAGCTTAAGGAAACAGAAGATACTGCCAAGTCCGCCAAACAACTTACATCTGGCGAAATTAATCAAGAAACGGCAGTCCTAGCTCCAGAGGCATGTGCTACTCTCTATGGTCTAATCGTGATGGAAAAAGGTATTCAAGATTTGAAATTTAATTTTACAAATTTTTTAGCGGTGGATAAATAAAAAAATATCAATACAAAATATTAAAAAAAGAAATTACCTTAACTTAGTTTTTTTTAAATATCGATAAAAAAAAGAAAGATAATTTTTATCTTTCTTTTACTTTAATATTGCTTAATGCTTTATCAATATTGTTTAATGCTTCCTCTATTTCCTCTTCTGTTGATGAAAATGCAATTCTTACATAAGCATCGTATTCTTTTCCAAAGTATATTCCTGGAGTAACGGCAACTTTTGCCCGATTTAAAAGGTAATCAGAAAATTCTACTGAATACATCTGTAATCTTTTAGGTATTTTTATAAATACATAAAATGCTCCGTCAGGCTCGTGATATTCAATTCCCATTGCTGAGAGTTTTTCACAAAGGAATTTCTTGCGTTGCATAAATATCAAATTTATTTCTTTAAAAAATTCTTTAATTTCAGAGTAATTATTTGATAAAACATCAGTGACTACTGCTTGCATCAATGAGTTTGTATTACCATTACTATTGCTCTTAATCTTCAATATAGCCTCAATAATATCTTTCGGGGCAGCCACATATCCAATTCTATAACCAGTGACAGAAAGAACTTTAGAAAAACCATTTATTACCACTGTTCGCTCCTTCATTCCTTTAATTAAAGCGACAGAGAAAGGATTTTCATTATATGCAATAATTGCGTATATTTCGTCTGTTATTATATACAAATCATTGCTAATTGCGAGTTCCGCCAACTGCCTCAATTCTTTTTCAGAATAAATTACACCAGTAGGATTATTCGGACTATTAATAATAATAGTTTTTGTTTTCGAGGTAATCGCTTTTCTAATACTTTTAATATCCAGATGAAAATCTTGACTAGAGTTAACAATTACTGGAACCCCTCTCCACAGTTTAACTACTTCAACATATGTTGACCAATAAGGTGCGATAATGATAACCTCATCGTTCTCACTTATCATTGCCCCCAATGAAGCAAAAATACCTTCCTTGGCACCATTAGTAACGACTATTTCTTGCGTGGTATATTTTATTTCGAAAACACGTTTATGAAACAGTGAAATAGCTTCTCGTACTTCATAGCTCCCTTCGGGTGATGTATAAAAATTAATTCCACGTATTAAAGAAAATTTTCTGATTGATTCATTCAATTCAAGTGGTGGTGCAAAGTCTGGTTGACCAGCATTTAGTGCAATTATAGGGTTAGATTTTTTCGCTTCTTTTACGACTGCATCCCAATCAGTTAATGGTGATGCTTTAATATTTACCAATCTTTTGGATAATTCTCTCATTTACATTCCTCCATCTGTAATTATAATAATTTTGTGTCCTGGGTGAGATTTGAACTCACTCTACATTGCTTTTCACACAATGGTTTTCTTGTTCATTTGAACACCAGGACACTTGTATTTTTTGGTAAATTCTTTTTCGAATTCACCTTTTGAAATTATATAAAGCTAAAATCCCAAAAAGTAAATTCGAATCAAAGAAATTACACTTTTTTTTGTTTTTATTTGAATTTTATTCAGTCCTTTGTCATCCTGAACTAAATTCAGAATGACAAATATATTCGATTGTCAAAGTTCAATTTTTTACTACAAAAAAACCAT
The DNA here is from genome assembly GCA_019428855.1 of Patescibacteria group bacterium. Classification (GTDB taxonomy): domain Bacteria; phylum Patescibacteriota; class Minisyncoccia; order JAHIHE01; family JAGLIN01; genus JAHYJV01. The sequence continues at coordinate 8,348 of JAHYJV010000026.1, forward strand.
CTTTGCGATGGATTGTTTTTCAGGAAAATTACACCAAAACAAACCTATCGCACTTGACGGCTAAAAAAGCTAAAAAAGAAAAATTGATTGTTCGTTGTATAATTCATATCTATCTGATTACTGACTAAAAACAGTATATCATAATATAATATTATGTCAATTGTTTGCGGCTCTTCACTAATTAGTGTGGTGGATAACTACAGAAGTAGTAGAATGATATTGATAAAATAACAATTCACACCACTCCTCTAAAAAATGATATTTTAAAAAATATATTTTAAGGTATCATTTCTGATTACGATTATAAATCGAGGGGATCACGCTAAATCTTATTAAACATTAATTCCCAAATAAGACCGATTTAACAAAGACATCCTTCTATATTTGTTCTAAATAAGAGCGATTTCTCCTCTCCGTTTCCTTGCGGCCGGAAGGACAGCTATACACTACTATTTTATTTCAGACAAAACTACATCGCCAAAATCAAGTGAGCTTTTATTTCACTTTTATATTTGACCACTACCCATTTTGACAAAAAGCCTATTAAAAGATAGCATTTTTCTAATATTGTGCTAAAATGTCAATATATAAATAAACTAAACTTTAAATTATGAAAAAAGAAATTACAATTGGCATATCTGGAAATGTCGGAAGTTTTTCTGAAGAGGCTGCCAACTATTATTGCCAAAGAAATAATATCGAAAACTATAAACTAAAATATCTAATCAGTGCTGAGAAAACTTTGAAAAAATTAAACGATAAAAAAATTGACAAAGCTATTTTCCCAATTGAAAATTCCAATGGCGGAATTGTTATTGAGGCAATTTATGCCATAAGCAATTATAATTTTAATATTGAAAAAATATTTGAAATTGACATTCAGCATTGTCTTTTAGTTCAAAAAGGTGTAAATGTTTCTGACATAAAAAAAATTGCATCTCACCCGCAAGCATTGAAACAGTGCCGTATGTATATTAAGCAGAAATTCGCAGACACCGAATTACAAGAATACTCTGATACAGCAGGAGCTGCCAAAGATTTAAGTTGTTGTATATTATCATCGGATACTGCTGTCATTGCCCCCAAAATATGCCAAAAATTATACAAACTAGACCTTTTAAAAGAAAGCATTCAAGACCTAAAGTTTAACTTTACAACTTTTGTTGTCGCAACTAATTAATATTCGGAAACATTATGACAATTGGAATCATTGGCTGTGGTGATTTTGGCTCACTGCTTGCCAGCATCTTGAAAAAATATGGGAAAATTTATGTTTTTCATTATCGAAATGATGAACAAATCATAAAAAAAGCCAGAATTATAGGAGTAGAACTTTCTAGCCTAGAAAATGTAGCTAGCTGTGATATAGTTATCATCTCAACACCAATATCCAAAACTGAAACTATCATAAAAAGTATTTCCAAACTTGTTATGCCAAATGCCATTATAATGGATGTTTCTTCAGTGAAAGTTTATCCATGTAGATGGCTAAAAAAATATTTGCCAAAAAATGTCAACATTATCGGTACTCATCCCATGTTCGGACCTGTTTCAGCCAATTTCAATTTGAAAAAACAAACCTGGAAATTAAAAAATCACCAAATTGTTTTATGTCCTATCAGAATATCCAAAAATAAATTAAGCAAACTCAAGGAAATATTTAAAGACCTAGAGCTGAAAATTATCGAAACAACTGAACATGAGCACGACAAACAAAATGCGGTGACACTCGGACTGGTTCATTTTCTGGGTCGATCTTTATGGCAGACAGGGATTCGTGAGCAAGAAATGCATACTCCTAGTTTTACAGAATTATTAAAAATCTATAATCATACAACCAAAGACTCTTGGAGATTGTTTTATGATATGAACAATTATAATCCTTATGCAAAAAAAATACGCCAAAAATTTATTTCCTCATGTCTTGAAATTGACAATCTCATTTCCAAAAATGATAATATAACTAATATTGATTCACTCCGAAAATAAATAGACAACATTGATTCTAATATATTACAATTATTTCAAAACAAATTTGAGATAACGAAAAAAATGTGCTCTTAAAAAATAAAAAAATACAGAATTGGTAGATAAAAAAGATTATCAAAATTAATTGATGATAAGTAAAAATTAAACAAGCTTAATGATAATTTTATAAAACAATTTTATAAATTAATATTAAAAAAATCATACAAAACGCAAAAATAGCATAGTATTCACGCACATTATAACAAATTAGTTGAATTTCAAGATAACAAATTATAAACTAAGTAAAATTAAACAATAAAAAAAATCTACAACAGACTTATTTTATCTTGATGTAAAAAATAGTTAATCTTCCAAGCCTTAATCCGAATCTAACATCACATTATATTATTAATTTATACGATTCGGAAACAGATAAAAAAATCTATCTATTCCCGAACCATATTTTAGTGCACTTTGTCTCTCATTTTTGAGAGACTTTTTTTATCAGCAAGTGCAGCACATGTCTTTCACCTCCATTTTCAATTTATCCCGTCTTTTGTTTCTTCTTTTTTTTGAAAAGACTTATATTTTATTTAAAGACAGGAATTTAAATATCATTTATTCAAATTTCAACCTTCAAATTATTAAAATAATTTTTCAGAGAGACTTAAGTATTTTTAAAAGTCTCTCTGAAAAGACCTCAGCACGAAGCTGGCTTTTCAACTATTCCCCAGTTTTTTGCACAGCACTCAAGTGCTGTCTTACCTGACTTAGGGCAGTTTTTACAAGAAGAAGTGTCTATTTTTGTTTCATCTTTGGTCATTATTTTCATCTCCTTTTATTTTAAATAACAAAAAACCTGCCTCAGGCAAGTTCATCAGTAAAATCTAAAATTTGAAAATCACTTTAAATTACACTTAAAAACCTACCTGTTTACAGGAAATTACAACAACAGCAAATTTGGTTTTTTAATGTTTTCATATATAATAACCTTAATAACTTAAAATCATTTTAGCATAAATATTTTATTATGTCAAGTAAAGAAGGCTCTACACTAATAACTGTGGTGGATAACTAAAGAAGTGGTAGAATTATATTGATAAATTAACAATTCACACCACTCCTTTGAAAAATGATATTAAAAAACTGTTTAATTTGCAAAATTTATGGATTGATGGGTATGAAACAAGAGAAAGGGAAATAATACTTAAGGCTCGCAATCCCAGAAGATATTGTCTCTGTCCACATTGCATAAAAAGCACAAGCAAGGTTTAGCAGTATTGTAAAAGAAAAATCAAACATAGTGTTTTTGAAAATAGACAAATCATTATTTTGTTGACTTAAAGAAGATTCTTTTGCAATAAATGTCAAAAAGCATTTTCCAAAAAAGGTTATTGGAATTGATAAAAAAAGAACAACGAAGAATTTTAGAAAGATATTAGTTGGAAAGATGACAAGAAACATCTTTGAGCTATGTTAAACAAGG
>JAHYJV010000027.1 GCA_019428855.1 Patescibacteria group bacterium
GGTTTGATGCGGTCTGCCGAAATTATACTCAATTAACCACTCAGTTAATTCCTAGTTAAATTCATCAGGATCAGAATTAAAGTTTCCTAAGTTGATAAATTCAGTTTGAAGAGTTTGGTTAAATCTTCCACAATCAGGATTGTCCTTTGGTGTTCTTACCCTTAAATAGCATTGCTCAATTCCCAGTTCCAGGCAAGCTTGTTTGAAATACTTTTCAAACTCAGTTCCATTGTCGTGTTCCACTCTGGGAACATTGCCATCTAGGAGATAATTTAATCTATCAAGAAAATCTTTTCCATTTAATGAACTTTTTGATTTATACATTCTGGCATAAGCAACTTTTCCATATTTATCAATCCCGTTAAAGATATATCTTTTTAATCCAAACCAATGAATAACGATTGTATCTAAGCAGATAATGTAGCCCGATGTTTTTTTGTAGTTTGGCAGATTACTTATCAATTCAATCGTTTTCTTTTTAGCCCCTAGTTTTCTTGATTTTGCTCTCTTTTTACTGATTCTAGCTGTTTTAATTGGGTGATAGTATAGTTTGTACTTCTCAATGGTAATCTGCACTTTCCAGGAGCTAATAGTTTCACCATATTCTTGCTCGTATTTCTTAACAAGCTTTATTTTTCCATATCTAATCCATCTTTTTCGAAGTTTAATTATTCTTCTTTTTTCAAGCTGTGTTATCTCTCTTTGTCTGGTGTGATGAGGAGCTTGGGATTGATTTTCTAGAAGATACAGTGTGTAAAGATTATCCTCCTCAAAAACATTAAACCATTTATGAAAGGTCTTTCTGGAGATGCCATAATGTCTGGCAGTCTGAGAAGCGTTCATTTCCATTTTGTTGTAATAATAGACAACCTATTCTAATGTAAGTTTGCCTTCTTTGGATATTTTAAGAATTTTAGATACTTTTCTCCAATGCTCATATTTGTTTAGAAGTTTAAATTCTTTAAAAAGAAAGTCTGGCCATTCGTTTTTAAACAGTTTATAGGTTTATTTGTAATACATATTGATACATAGGTTAAGGATTTAACATCCCATTTTGCCTTTTTTCTTGATTTTAGGCAAGACAGGGGTATTACCTATGTATCTCATCTTTTGCAATACACCTAAAATTTCTCAAATCACGATATCGTTTTAAATTGTCATCCCAGGTGGCGGTAGGAGACGAGGGAGACCAATAATCACGCTAAATTTATCAAACATTAATCCTAATCAAGAGGGATTTCTCCACTCCGTTACCACTGCGGTCGGCTTGACAAATATTAATTCAAATCACAAGCAACCTAACCCCTTCTTGCTTAAAGAGGAAATTATTTGAAACTGACCTTTAAGTTAGTCTTGGAAAAAGCTCTATTTCGCTTTACTGCGATAGTTATAAAAATATCAGTCTAAATTCTCAACGAAATTTATCGAAATACAACCATGACAAAAAAGCTCTTGGCAGAAATTCGCACAATGTTGTTTACGAACAAATGTTACATTTAACAAGCAGATTTATCCCCTCTTATGATAGTAAGCACTGTCTTAAGAAGAATAATGAAATCCAAAAACAAAGACCAATTTTCAATATAATAGATATCAAGCTTAGCCTCTCTTTCGAAATCGAGATCTGAACTTCCATGAACTTGTGCCATTCCTGTCATTCCCGCTTTGATGGTCAACAATTTGCGATGATGCTTTTTATATTTAGCAACTTCCTCAGGCTCATGCGGTCTTGGGCCAACTAGACTAATTTCTCCTCGCAGAACATTAATCAATTGTGGAAATTCATCTAATCTAGTTCTTCTGATAAATTTTCCCACACGAGTTATTCTGGGATCATTTTTCATTTTGAAAAGTGGGCCTTCATTTCTCTCATTGTGTTTTTCAAATTCTAGTTTTAAATTACCTTTTTTGTCATATTTCATTTCATGAGCATTACGAATCATAGAACGAAATTTAAATAGTTGAAATTTTTTTGCACGAGAAACTCGCTCCAATCGCACAAAAATTGGTCCATCACTATCTAATTTGATCACAATTGCCATGATAATAAAAAATGGCAAAAGTGGAACAAGACCAAAAAAAGAACCAAAAATATCTACCGCTCTTTTGATAATCTTCCCCCATCCATCCAGTGGTGTTCTTTTCACTTCAATCAATGTTATATCGGCAATGGTTCGCATTTCAAATAATGTCGCTTGAGCCTGAAACATATCTGGCACAAATTTAAAATCTATATTTTTTTCCTGACAAAAATCTAGTAAGTCTTGAATCTTTTCTCTTTCAATATTAGTTGAACACAAAATTATCTCATCGATTCCAGATTCTTTATGTATTTTTTTTAAATCCTTAATCTGAAAATTTCTTAATTTTCTGACAACTTTGTATCCAAGAGATTTATTTTTCTTGATTTCTTTTTGTACAGTTTTAACAATTCCGTTTTCTCCTAATAAAACTAATCGGTGATAACCAAATTTCAATTTATCAATTGCCCAAATTTGAACCAATCTGACCAGAAATCTTCCAGAAATCACACTAATAATTGCAAAAAGCCAACCCGCAAAAAAAATAAATCTCGAAGAAAACATTTCTCTTTGCATAAATGTCAGGAAAATCAAAATCATAAACACGGCTGAAATTCCAATGACGACTTGGGCAGCTTCTTTAAAAATTTTTCTAATACCAGAATTACTATAAAGTCCCAAAAGAGCAAATGAAATCACAAAAAAAGGAGATACAGCAAATACTATCTCTATAAAATTTCGGAATGGTAAATCAAACACAATTGGCCTGAGGTTTGAAAGTTCGCTACTAAATCTCAAAGAATATGCCAGCATTCCAGCCACAATAATCATTATAAAATCAACAAAAACTGAGAGAACATTAAAAATCAATTCGGATCTTTTCATAATAAAGGATGATTATTTTCTTTGATATCATTATACTACAAAAAAACAATAAAAAAAACTTCAATTCCAAGGCAACAAGCAATAAGCCGAATTCTGTCCCTCAAATAAATCCGAGGTGACAATCATCTATCTAGCCCAAACATTGCTGCGGGGGTCATGCGAACCACTTTTTCTCTGAAAATTCCAGAGTTTGTTCTTGCACCAGACAGGGTTTACCATCACTTGCCGTTACCGACAAGGAAAGAATATAGCCTTAAATCGATAAATCAATTTAAAACACTATTCTACTTTTCACCTTTCTCTTGATTGCTCAAGATAGTATTGTCTCTGTGGCACTTTCCCTATCCCAATTGCTCGGGACGGTTGCCGTTAGCAACTGCCTACTTCATATAAATAAATCTATATGGGTGTTCGGACTTTCCTCCCCGCACTATTTTTATATAAATTTAAATAGCTTGAGGCGATTGTCTAGCTTATCACCTTTGAATTAAAGTATTTTAGCTTGTTTAATTATACTTAATATTAACATTTTGTCAATATAATGGATCTACACTTTAGCAACGCTAAATCTTATCCAAAATCAATTCCCAAATAAGACCCATTTAATGATATTTCCTCGCATCTTGAGACGAATCTGTTTGATTTCGTTCGCTTGCGTTATGAGAAATGCCCCGCAAAATCAAGCATTTTCCCGAATACAAAATACCAAGCATCACACATTTATACCAGCCCAGAGCAATTCCTCCGCTCCGCTTCCCTGCGATGGGAGACAGCTATACACTACTATTTTATTTCAGATAAAACTACATCGCAAAGTCATGTCAGCTTTTGTTCCACTTCTATGCTTGAGCACCGCTCATTTTGATAAAGGTTATTTTATAACACTTATAAGAATTTCATAATCCTTTCAACTTCATCTTCGACAACTTTTCCATCATATTCGCCACTATGTGCGGTTTCTTTTCCATAACTCGGCCTTTTTTGATCTAAGTGTAAATTCAAAATATATTTATCACCGTTATCATTTATATATATATGAAATCTTGGATATCCTGACCCTGCTAAGACTCTCGCAAAGCTGCTGTGAAAAGGTGCATATCCGCACTTACGCATAAAATTAGTTATATTCACATTCAAATCACTTTTATAAAGTTCTATCTTCATTTTTTATTGTATTAGTTATATTTATATCATAGCACAATCACATTGGATACAAAAGAATAAAAAACAAGCGAAATTAATCGCTTGAGATTATTATGTGGACCATAAGGGACTCGGACCCTTGACCTCCTCCATGCCATGGAGGCGCGCTAGCCAACTGCGCCAATGGCCCTTTTAAAAATATAGACTAGCAGAATATAAAAATAATGCAACATAAAGAATATACGAATTAAGAACAGTTTAACTGCGCATTAAATTCATTCTCAATCAAAAATTACATTACAAACGCAAAGGAACTAGCAATTTCAAAATTTGAAGTTGGAGAGAATCAAAAAGATAGTCCAGCTCTATGATGTAAATACTGCAAGCATATTACACAAACGAAATAGGGCAATTTTAATCTGTTTAATTAGATAAACGGAAAAAAATTTTTGTGTGTCCTCGGCAGGAATCGAACCTACATCTAGAGCTTAGGAGGCGCTTGTTCTATCCGTTGAACTACGAGGACAAAATTCATTTAGCATCTTAATATATTAGCATTCTAACATATAAAAAGCAAGAATCAAGACCATTACAATAAAGATGAAAAAAATATCTGAGATAATAAAGAATAAATACAAATTTAGCCATTTCGTAATTAAAAAAAATTATTAAATATACCTGTGGATAACTTTTTAATAATATTTATATTTATGTCTATCTTCTCTTAAATAAGCCAAATTTGACCAGACAATGGGAACACTTGACACAATTTACATAATACCTTAAAATGTTAGAAAGGTTGAGTTGGCTAGTTTAAGTGGTTGATTGGTTGGGGAAACTCTGAGCTTTAATATTATAAAGAATAGAGTTTCCCCCACCGTAAAAAACAACAATCATAAAAAAACAAAACCCAAAAAAAACTAACAAAAAAACAACTCAACCCAAATTCAAAGTACCGGTTTGAAATCTCAAAGCGGTTTTTTGATGTTTATTTAGTATTTACAGCAAATTAGTATGTGGTAAACTGAAATTATGAATATTCCCCAAGAAATAAAAGAAATTATTTTAAAACTAGAAGGCAAAGGATTTGAAGCCTATATCGTCGGCGGTCCTGTTCGAGATTTTTTGCTCGCCAAAATTCCGCAAGATTGGGATATAACCACTAATGCCAAACCAGCAGAAATCCAACAGATATTTCCAAATAATTTTTATAACAATAAGTTCGGAACAGTAACAGTCGTAAACAAAGACACTAATAATGAGAGCTTGAAAAACATTGAAATTACAACCTATCGAATTGATATCGGCTATAGCGACAATAGACATCCAGACGAAATCAAGTTTACTCCGAATCTCCAAGAAGATTTACAAAGAAGAGATTTCACTGTCAATGCCATGGCATTAAAACTCAAGGGGAACGAGACTGAAATCATTGATCTTTTTTATGGAAAAAAAGATTTAAAAAATAAAAAGATTAGAGCAGTTGGAAATCCAGATCAGAGATTTAACGAAGATGCTTTGCGTATGCTCCGTGCCATTAGGTTTTCATGTCAGCTTGATTTTCAAATTGAAGAAAATACATCTAGCTCTATAGCAAAAAATTATAAACTTTTGCAAGCCGTATCCAAAGAAAGAATTCGCGATGAATTTGAAAAAATTATTCTTTCTAATAAGGCTTATGAAGGAGTTGAACTTATGCGCCAGCTCAAGCTTTTGTCCTATATTATTCCTGAGCTTGAAGATGGCATCGGCATTAGTCAAAACAAGCATCACACTTATACGATTTATGAACATCTTATCTTTTCTCTTCAGCACTGCCCAAGTCAAAAACTTGAAGTTCGACTTGCTGCACTTTTGCATGACATTGCCAAACCACAAACAAAATCAGGCACAGGACCCGACAGCACTTTTTATAACCATGATTATATTGGCGCAAAATTTGCCAGACAAATTCTCACCCGTTTGAAATTTTCAAAAAAAACAATTGAGAAAGTTGTCCTTTTGGTGAAAAATCATATGTTTTATTATAATGTTGATGAAGTTTCAGAGGCTGGTGTAAGAAGACTGATTAAGAGAGCTGGAAAAGAAAACCTCAAAGATTTATTAGATTTGCGTATTGCTGATCGACTCGGAAGTGGAGTTCCAAAAGCAAAACCATATAAACTTCGCCATTTGGAATATTTGATTGAAAAAGTAAGCAAGGATCCGATTTCTGCCAAAATGCTAAAGATTAATGGTCAAGACATTATGAAAATTCTTGCTGCCAAGTCTGGCCCAAAAATTGGGGCAATTCTCAAAGTTCTTCTTTCAGAGGTAATTGAAAGTCCAGAGAAAAATACAAAAAAATATCTTGAAAACCGAGTTCAAGAATTGAATAGATTATCTGCTGAAGAAATTAAGAAAAGTGAAAAAGTTATTGAGGAAAAAAAAGAAGAAGAAGATTTGAAAGATAAAAAAAAGTTTTGGGTGAAATAAAAAGAATCACTTCTTGATCTATAGGAAATAGATAACGCAAATCCTTAATTTCATTATTCTTGTAATTGGCTTACACCCCGAAGGGTGAACTCCAGATAATAATGTTACAAAAAAACAAAAAATAATATAAAATTTTTTTTCATTAAGGTTATTTTTTATTCTATTCTTTCCCTTAAAAGCTCAACATGATCTCCTTCCACCTCAATCAAACCAAACAAAAGACTCTTGACGCCAGCCTCAGTTGCTTCATTATATGCTTTTTGATAGAAATCTTTTGACCTTTTTTCACGATTCAGAGAATCAATCACATTTTCAGCATCAAATCTAAAACAAATGTCTAGCATCGATGGAGCAAGGCTCGGTTTTTTCAACAACTTCGATATTATTGAAACATGCTGCATTTCAATTTTTACCAAAGATTGAAATATACTTTTTTTATCTGTTTTTTGTGCATGCGATGCAGCACATCTATAAAAACGTGTATTCTCAAGCTCAAATTCAAGTGCCATTGCCATATTTTCTTTTGTTTTTTGAGACATATTCTTTGAAATATCTTCTCCAGACCAATCTTGAGCACGAATAATATACTCATCATGCGCACCACAAAAAGGGCAGGTGGAAGATTTATGTTCCGCGAGGATAACCTCCTCACATAAATTACACTTAAACATGTTCAAACTATATGTTGCAATCATATTCTAATAAATAAATAATTTATTTCATTAATATTCATAAATATCTATTTAAAACTAAAAGCAGAAGGACAATCTTTGTTTAAAACACAAGAACTGCACTTTGGATTACGGGCTGTGCAAATTTCTCTCCCATGAGAAATCAAAAGGTTTGATAGCTTACCCCATTGTTTTTTTTCCGTAATGTCTATTAAATCTTTTTCAATCTTATCTGGGTTTGAATTCAATGACAGTCCAAGTCTTTGCGACAATCTTCTGACATGAGTGTCAACTGCAATTCCTTCATTTTTTCCAAACGCTTCTGCAAGCACCACATTGGCAGTTTTTCTGGCAACCCCAGGGAGTGTTATTAATTTTTCCATACTATCAGGAACTCTGGAACGAAACTTTTCAACAATCACTTTGGAAGCTTCCACAATATTTTTTGCTTTATTATGGAAAAATCCCGTTGTCCGAATATCTTTTTCAAACTCTTCACTGCTAACATTAGCATAGTCTTTTGTCTTTTTATACTTTTTAAAAAGATCTTTTGTAATCACATTGACTCGCTTATCCGTACATTGAGCTGAAAGAATTGTTGCTACCAAAAGCTCATGTGCTGTACCATATTTTAAAGCTGTTTTTGGATTCTTGTATTTCTGATTAAGTAACAAAATAATTTTTTTTACTACTTGTTTTTTTTCTGGCATAAATATAAAGTTATTATATTAAAACTTATTCTCTATAATACTTTTTCAGTATAACATTTATAGAAAAATTATTAAAGTAAAGTTATCACCAGATAATACTTTTTTTAAATGATATCTGTGCTAAGAACTGCTCAAAATCTCTGCCTCCGTTAAATCAGCCAAATACTGAGAAATTTTTTTGACGAAAATGAGCAATGTATGGTGGACCTGGCGAGAATCGAACTCACGTTTCTGCAATGCGAATGCAATGTATTACCACTATACGACAGGCCCCCGATTAATAAACTTCAGATAATCTGTATTATTAATCTAACATTATTTGAGAAAATTTACAATTTCATAGATTCTATAATCAATTATTTTGACTTTCAATCTAAAGCTTATAAACTACACCAATTTTTTCTGGTTGCCCCACCTCTTAATTTCCTTTGAATTACAAAATGAGCATTTCTTTTTTTGTCATCCTGAAAGAGCGGTAGCGACTGAGAAATCTAAAAGTAAAGCTAGTTTCATTTCCCTATTCTAAGATCTCTCACTCCGTTCGAGATGACAAGAAAACAGCATTTTATCATGCAAAAAAAATAAAAATCAGCCAGCCCTAGATCGGTAATGAAATAAAAATCGGCGTTAAATATGCTTCAATAAATGCAGCGATTAATAGTAGCGGAACAAGAATTACTATAAAAAATTTAATGGCATTTAAAATCTCAGATGATATTTTTTCCTGGCCACCGAAAATTCGCAGTATAGCAACTTTACCAATTCTCACACCAATCGCAGAGGAAATTATCAAAACAGGAATCTCAATTATGCCATGAGGAAGTATGCCGAGAAAAAAGAATTGCCAGGATTGTTCCTTTGAAACAAAATAAGCAAATACCCCGAGGATTAATCCATTTGAAAATAAAGAGAATATTGGCAACAAACCAGCAAAAATTCCCAAGAGTATTAAAAGTAAAAGTTTAGAAACATTATTCCACAGAATAAATGTAAAAATTTCAAATGAAGTTGAATTTTTAATAGACGAAAAGAATGTTTTCAATTCTTCAATTAATAAATAAATTTCATGCGGATAATTTTGGGCAACATAATAGCCCACGAAAACCGCCATCAAGAAAACATACGAAGAAAATACGATATAATTTTCAAGACCCTGAATGTAACGCTTATAATTCATATTAATATCTTAAATGATTATCTACATTGTATCACAATAATGCAAATATGTTATCAAAAAAAAGAAGAATTAATCCTTGAATATTCCAAGATTAAAACTCCCATTCAGTCAAAGTTCCATCGCTTATATAGCTTGAAACAAAAACTTCTTCCTCTGAAGTATTTGTGCTAGGATCAACTTCATATAGCAATCCGACTAAGCCACCAACATGTTCAATTTTCAGACTTAGTCCCTTTTCCTGAATTTCTTCTATTAAAGCATCTGATAGTGACCTCACAATTACAAATTTTTTGTTATTGCACATCGCAAACCCCCTTGTTTTATTTGTATTTTAAGATAACATTAATGTTATCCTGATTTCGTTCAAATTCGCAAAACAAAATCACCATAACACTAAATATGAAAGAAAGCAACAAAAAATCCCGAGCATTAAACTCGGGACTTTGCGCGGTAGGCTGAATCTGAAACATCAAACTAACTTACGGAGCAAAGTCCCGTGGTTAATGCAATTGCTAATAATGATATTTTGCCGTGTTTGACTATTTATACTCATATAAAAAGTGGTTAATTTTAGTTGAGCAGGAAAATAAATATTAAATTTCTTGCTTGTTATTTTCCTTCGCATTTTTTTTCAGAAAGATATATTTCAAATAATCTTTCTACTAATTCCTGAAATGACATGATATTACCTCCTATTTTAAAATAATTTGTATGTATAAAATTTATACATACAAGCTATTATGAAATTAACTTGGTTTAAAAAAATGAGAAGGAGAAACTATTTTTTCAATCATAGTTTCTCACTTCATTTTATCCCCTCTGGACATGAGACTCTTCCGAAGCTCTAATCCCAGCAGAAAAATTAAATTGCAAGGTGCCATCGACACCTCTCGTGGCGAAAGGATCTTCTTTCATTGCTCTCCTCTGACTCTTTTATAATTTTAAGAGACAGTCTTTTTTTACAAGATATTTATAAACAGAGACTGTGTCATAAAAAATTTGTCACAGGTTTAGATTTCATGTTTTCCACAATTCTAACCCCATATTGTCAAGTTAGCAGCTAGATTGTTCCTAAAAGTTTTTGGATGTATTTTTCTTTAATTTAAATGAACTCTTCTAGATGAGAAACGATATTAGATGATATTGTTTTAGCAGATGGTGTCTCTGCTTTCATAAAGAAAATCTGCTTTACATAGATTATTGTTGTTCTATATAATTTACAAATAATGTTTTAATTTGCAACCACCAACTTTGACATGATAATATTATTGTTAATTTGCTAAGTTCTTTTTAAAAACTCAAAAAAATGATGAAAATGATTGAAGGATGCGAGAGAAGTATAAAATATTTTTCATTATGTTTGGTTCCACAACGATTATTCCATACTCTCTCGCAAATGTTTTTTGTCTGATATAGACCTCTAGCACCATTTATGACGGGATCTACGGAGGAGTTTATAGAGCCGAGCATATGAGGTCTATTGAAAATTGATTATGTATATTTTTCTAATCACCTTTCAACAGACCTATATTTATATAATAAATGATTAATTTTTGTTAACAAAAATAGCTACTTATTTAGATAGGTTACTTTTAGTTTCGTTTATATGCATTCTTCGCTTTTTAACTAAACCAGAAGTAACTTATTAATTAGTAGGTTTTTTTCACAAAAATAGCGGCTCCAGTTGTCTGGGACAAGGAAGTCATTTCTGATTGTGAACAAAACATTTTCATATGTTTTCATTAAACTTTTTACATTTTATCATGTTATAAAATGTTGTCAAATTTTTTTGGCTCTACACTAATAACTGTGGTGAAAAGCTAAAGAAGTGGTAGAATTATATTGATAAATTATTTTTAAATTACGAAATTCAACATACTTGTCACCCTGATCCTCCCACCATGTCACCCTGAGCCTG
>JAHYJV010000028.1 GCA_019428855.1 Patescibacteria group bacterium
GCGTAATATAACCAAGATATAAAAAATAATCTTGAACAGTTTTTTTGAATTTGAATTTTTCGAGGTCTATTCCATTGTGAACCACAATTCCATTATTACTAATTGTAGCATTATTTTTTTGACTTTCACTTACAAAGACATGATGTGCTTTTTTGTATCTTCTTAATTTATCTTTAGTATATCGGTCAATTAATTTTTTACTAAGCTTTGCTTTTTCGTCCACTTTATAAATTGGACTATGCACAGTTTCAACAATAGGAGTCTGAATTAATTCAGCAAAATAGAAGGCGACTGAACCGATATGCGTGTGTATTACATCAAACTGACTTGCCATCTCTACAGCCTTTGACATTCCCACGAGAGAATAATTTGTTGAATTCCAACCAAATAATTTTTTTTTGGCCGCTGAATAAGGCAAAACATCAATAAGTCTGGCACTCGTTTTTGAATCCTTGGTTGCAAACAAAGTCACCTCATGACCTCTTTTGATAAGCTCTTCTATCAAATAATACACCATATATTCAAGACCATTTTTCCCTTTAGGAGGAATGCTTTCTTGAAGCGAAACAACTTGGGCAATTCTTAATTTTTTCATCATCTGTTTATAATATTATTTAAAATCGGAACATCATTAACGGTTTGGATAATACTAGATAGTATGGCAATTATGATTACCGCCACAACTGTTGCTCCAACAGCACTGCCAAGTCCCCACAAAAGACCTCGAAGAAAAACCAGGCGAAAAGAATTAGCTCTAGCAATAACCAAATTTAAATCTTTGATATTTTGATTTAGTTCTGAAATTTTTTTGTCCATAAAATTGATTTGTTATTATAATAATTATAATGCTAAATCAAAACACCACAAAGCATTAATCGTCATAATCATTTTATATAATTATACAATAAAAGCGTATTTTTAAAAAGTACGCTTTTATTTCTTCTATTTGATTGTTTCTCTTTTATCTCACCATACTCCCCTCCTTGTACCAATTAAATTCCATTTGATTGACAGTGATAATTTGGTTCCAGTTATATGCTAATGCTATTAATTTTTATTTTCTATTATTTTCAGGTAAACTTTCTCATAATTATCAACCATTTTTTCAACTGTGAAATTTTCTTCGATATGTTTTCTGCAATCCTCTCTCTTAATTTGATTAATATTTTTTATAGCCTCAATCATGTCGTTTTCGTTCTTTGTGATGAAGCCAGTTTTGCCGTCTTTGACAACCTCTGACACGGAGCCGCGATTAAAAGCAATTACAGGAGTCCCACAAGCCATTGCTTCGGTCATTACAAGTCCAAATGGCTCCTGCCAAATTGATGGAAATAAAACTGCTTTAGCGCCGCCTAATAATTTATTTTTTTCTTTGGGTCCGACTTCTCCGATGAATTTTATTTTCTTACCATCAATCATCGACTTGATGCTTTGAAAATATTTCTCATCACTCTCACAAGTAATATTTCCTGCAATAATCAAATTCACACCTAAAGCTTTTGCAGCAGAAACAGCATTCTGCAAACCTTTGCCATGATGAATTCTTCCCAGCCAAGCAAAATAATTTTCTGGCTTTATCTTAAAAGTAAAATCTTTCAAATTTATTCCATTATAAACATTTCCTACATATTTAAATTTTATGTCAGTGTGCGTTCTCTGATTGAAGCTGATACTAACAAAATTTGTTTTACGGGAAAAATATTTCATTGTGATATACTCATCAGAAGTATTTTGTTTCGGATCAGGCAAAACATTATGAAGCGTTGTTATAACTGGCGTTTTGGTTAATTGCGAAAACAATAATCCATTATCTCCAGTATGATTATGAATGACATCAAAATCATTTGCCAAACGAAAGGCATTAGCAGCGTTGATTAAATTTTGAGACCTGTGATACCAATTAACCTTCATTTCAAAAAGCGATTTTGGAAAAACTGCTTTCAGCTTTGCTTTCGTTTTTGAATTGCCACTCGCAAAAAGCGTCACTTCATGTCCGCGACTTAAAAGCCCATTAATAATCTTATCCATCATAATCTCAATTCCCCCATATTTTTTTGGAGGAATCGTCTCCCACAGCGGAGCAATTTGCGCGATTTTTAGCTTTTTCATTTTATATATTTAGTTTTTTTCAAAATTAGTTTATTCAATTTATGAGGATGCCCTGCATCCTTTCAATGCATCTTTTTAAATTAAACATTTCTTAAAATTAGAACAGATGTCCAACGCAAATGCCAGACAACCTTGAAAATTTTCCTAACTTTTGTCATTCCGAAATGAGCATTAGCGATTGAGGAATCTAAGAGCTTTCTAAAACTAAATCATATGCCCACATAATATCTTTCATAGACTCCTCGCCTGCTGTCGTAGAATGACAAATTTGTCAGGAGTGAACAACTCTCGGATTTGTAACTTTTGTATATACCTGCGTTGTCCGTATATTAGCATGTCCTAAAAGCTCTTGCACATAACGAATATCAACACCGTTTTCCAGTAAGTGGGTGGCAAAACTATGGCGAAGCGAATGAAATGTCGCACCCTTTTTTATTTTAGCATTTTTTAGAGCATTTTCAAAAACTTTTTGCGCGGTTCGTTCGGTGAGTTTTCCTCCTCGTTCACTTTCAAATAAATAATCATTGCTAATTTTTTTATTAGATAATTGTGTCATATCATCGGATAATTTTTTCGGAAAAATAGTAATTCTATCTTTATTTCCCTTGGCGCCTTTCAAATGAATCGTGAGTTCTTTGATGTTAATATCTTTTATTTTTAAATTAACCACTTCACTGACTCGCAAGCCGGAAGCATAGGCCAAGGAAATCATCATTTTGTGTTTTGAATTGCCGATTTGACTTATTATTTGTTCAATTTCGCGACGGGATAAAACAATCGGCAACTTGCCGCTTGTTCTGGCGAATTTTATATCAATTGGGACTTGGCTTTTAAATATTTCACGATAAAAATATTTGATGGCTTGCAAATGCAAATTAATTGTTTGTGATGATTGTCCTCGCTCTTTTTTTTTCAACAAATATTTTTTGATCAATGCAATATCCGGATCTTTTTTTATATTTTTGACATACCGGAAATAATCCGTTAAACACGAAATATAACTTTTAATTGTCTTGGGGCTGTAATTTCGCAGTTTTAGCTCATTTTCAATTTTTATTAAAAGTTTTTGTATTTTCATAGAAAATTGATATACTAAAATTAGTTAACGCATTATACAAATAATATAACATATATTCGATAATATACAATTAATCAACAACAACACGAAAACACTTCGCATATAAACGAGTTAAGTGAAATAGCCAGAAATTTCTTTTTATTTTTTAATATTTTTTTGGCAATTTATTTCACGTTTTACATAGCTTGTGATATAATTTAGTCAGTTTAATAATTTAACTATAAAAACTATGTCAGAAAAATTTGAAGGTAATTTGCCGCCTCAAGAGCAAAAAGGAGAAATCACCCAAGAGCTTTTAGATCTTTGCAAAGGTAATCTTGAAGCTGTCCAAAAAGTATTAGCAGTTCGAAGTAAATATGATAACGAATGGTGGAATTCTGATGATCCAATGGAAGTGTCATTAGGGCAGCTTAACGAGCCGACTTTGATTATGGATTTTGGGAAGTTCCATGAAGCTATTGAAAAAGCTCTTGGGCGTCCAGTATACACACATGAGTTTGGTATCAATGCTGATGGTCTAAAAGAAGAATTGGCAGCAAAAAAATACATTAAGTAAAAGAAATTTCTGTCTACATCACATAACGGCGTGTATCTGGCTACGGAAAATTGGCGTTAATTAAATCCTTATTGTTTGGACAATTTTTTTTTTAAATTTTGCATAATTGTTAAATTAGTTTAATGATTAGTCTTAAATTTATCTAACTTTAAACTAAATTTAACTTTTTTACCAACTATTTTTGTCTTTTAAACCGAAAAAATATATGAGAGTATGGGATATTCATGTAAAACATCTTTGTAGAAAACACTTACTTGGAGAACATAGAGAATTGCATGGTCTTTGGAATATCTTAACCAAACATGGAGGTAAAGGAGGATATTCGCAACACCCCGAAACCAAACGTTGGGTAGGAAAACTTAAAGCTCTTTATAACCGCCATGAAGAACTGACACAAGAAATGGAAAAACGAAGGTATCAACATCGATCACCTTTGGATAAAAAATTAGCGATTGGACAAGGAACGCAGAAAATTTTTATCAATACCATACGTGAACAAAAAGAAATTTTAGCTGAAAAGCCGTGTGAGTGCTTTACTGATAAACATACGAAATAAGGTGTTATGGGTGGTGGCATTCACCCCTAACCCCTCTGCCCCTACGCCAAGACAAAAATAAAATTTATTCATTACAGAAAAGTGGTCTCGCTAAGGCGAGACAAAAAGAAAAGCATACATCATATAACACGGCATAGCTGGTTACGGCTTTTATACAAAAGCCTCCACCCATATTTGCCTCCGCGGAGTTTACCCCGTTGAATAACGGGGCTACGGCAAACATCAGATATGCAGAAACATTATATGTCATTCGCCAAAAATATTAATTTTAATTTTTAACCAAAAAATATATGCCTCCACATTGCGACACAATAGATGGCCCCATTGTAACATCTGCAAAAAAATTGTAAAAATGCCGAAAGCTTGGCAAAAAAAATAACTACAATCCCAGTACATCCTGGTTTAAATAATAGTGAGTTAGATTACATAATTGATAAAATTAACACTTTTGCATAAAGATATAAGTTTATGAATAACACACTAAAAAAACATTTTACGGCATCGGCTATAATAATCAAGGAGAGCAAGGTTCTTTTGTTTTACCACAAAAAGCTGGCTATTTGGCTATATCCTGGTGGGCATGTTGAGGAAAATGAAACCCCAGACGAAACGGCCATTAGGGAAGTAATGGAAGAAACTGGACTGGCTGTGGAAATTATTGGCGAAAAAGATGAAAATCTTGCCGATGCAAACGCTGATGTTTCTGTTTTACATCAGCCTTATGTCTTGCTATGTGAGTTAGTAGGAGATCATTACCATAATGATATGGTTTATCTTTGCAGGATTAAGAGTGAGACAGAACTAAAATATAATGCACAAGAATCTGAAGCAATAGGATTTTTTGGTTTGAGCGAATTGGATAACATAAAGTTATTTCCTAACTTTAAATCCCTTCTGATTAAAGTTTTGAATCAGTTAAATTAGAAATCTCAAAAAATTAAGGTAATGAATTAGTAAGTAAAGAATAAGGAGTTTTGAAAAATGAAATTCACCCCCAGCCCCTCTTCCATTTTTCAAAACAAAAAAATGACCAACGGGAATGCCCTTGTGGTACAAATACAATAATAAAAAACCCACCAAAAACGAATTTACAAATTTTTTTCCCAATTTAAAAATAAATCGTAATTTAATAAAAATACCCTGCGACAATGCGGGGTATTTTCAATTTCAAATTATTGCAAAACAAATGAATTACTTTGAATTACGAAATGCCTCCTTTTGTCATTTCGAAATGAGCGATAACGATTGAGAGTTCCCTTCAACAATGTAAATTGCGATCATAATATTGAAGGGATTTCTCGCTTAAAGCTCGGAATGACACAAAAATTTGCATTTCATAATTCAAAGAAACTAAATTTCCTCCAACCCCTCAAATCCTTCCAGAGCGATTTTGATAATTTTCTTGGAAATATCAATCACGCCCTTTTTATATTCCTTTTTACACAATCTTGAATTCCATCTAATTTCCGCCAAAGATTGTTCGATAACAACGATGCGGAAGATTTCTTTGAAATTTTCTTTTTCAGCTTCTGGTAAATTATATAAAAATTCTGCCAATAATTTTCCTCTCCATTTTTTATATCTCCAAGTTTGGACCCAAAGATGAGCGAGGTCGGCAGCGAGATTATCAATTCGTACAGATTCCCAATCAGAAAGATAGGCTTTACCGGATTCTGCAATAATATGGTTGGCCATCGTAAAATCTCCATGAGCCACAACCAGATTTTTATCTAATCTCTTTTTATTTTTTTCCACTAATGCAAAAATTTCAGCAAAATTAATTTTTTCTTTGTCAACATTTTCTTTTTCATAATAGGCAATTGTGTTTTGATAGTCTTCAAATCCTCTTTTTTTAATATATTTGATAACTCCATTTTTTTCCGCTTCCCTCTGAAAAATGTCAGAAACACTTTGTAAATTTCTCAAATTTTCAACCACATTTTTGATGCACTCATCTTGGTTGTGTTTTCGGGGCATATCATAAAAATCTCCCAATAAATTTCCTTCAACATAGCCATGCGTATACCATTCTGGGATTGTTTTCAGTGAACCATCTAGAAATTTTGTAAAATTTATTTTTGTATTCATCTCCTTGTTTTCAGTCATAATTCTCGTAATTTCCATTTCTTTTTCAAGACCATAAACACTGCTACTATCATCGGCAATTCTCACTTTAAGAAATATTTTCTTTTCCGCCTTGAGCACACTGTGCGCATAGTATCTTTTTTCTTTTTTAACAAAAGAGCCAACTGGCTTTGTAATAACAAAACCTTGCTCTTCTGCTAATGCTTGAATTTTTTTGCCAACATCTTCTATTGTTTTATACATAAATTTTTTTTCACGTTTAAAATTTAAAGCTTTTTTATAAAGCAAAATATATTTCTTGGCTGGAATTTCCCAAGAGAAAGATTTTTGCATACCATTTTTCACAATCTCATGCCACTCTTTTTTATATTTATAATTTTCGAGAGCTCTGGCAATCGCCACTAGCAAATTTTTTGAATCGTAAGTCTTAAAAACAAAACCATTTCCATTTCCAGTTCGAGGGTTATAATTTGTAATTGTGTCAGAAAGACCACCTGTTTCTCTGACAATTGGGATTGAACCATAGCGCAGAGAAATCATTTGCCCAAGTCCGCAAGGCTCAAAGCGCGAAGGCATCAAAAACATATCTGATCCAGCGTAAACACTAGTTATTTTTTTTGCCTCAAACTTAAGATGAACAGCAAATTTTTTCGGATATTTCTTACTTAAAATTCTGAACTTGTTTCGATATTGAGGATCAGCACTGCCGACAATAATCAACTGCATCTCTAACCGCGCTAGTGCGTCTGCAATTTCCAGAATTAAATCAAAACCTTTTTGTTCTGTAACTCGAGTGGCCATCGCAATTACTGGTATATCTTCATCAACTTCTAGCATGAAATTCTTTTGTAATTGCTTTTTATCAAGCATCTTTCTTTCAAGATGATTTTCGTCATAGTTAGCCTTTAGACCTGGGTCAGTTTTAGGATTATACTCGTTATAATCAATGCCATTTATAATCCCATAGAACTTCTTTTCGTTAAATTTTATTTGTAAAATATCATTCAAATCTTGTCCAAATTTTTTCTGCCTAATTTCCACTGCATATTGTTCACTAACCGTATTTACCATATCAGCACAAATAATTCCACGCTTACAAAAGTTTATTAAATCTATTTTTTCTTTATTTTTAAAATCCTCAATTTTACACATTCCATCGTCTTGCTTTTTTTTATCAACCGCCCACCAATCTTTTCCCATCTGAAAAGTTAAATTATGAATTGTAAAAAGTGTTTTGGTTTTTTTGAACATCTCCTCTTCGGAAAATTTTGTTTTCAGCAAATATGGAATCATTCCCGTTTGCCAATCATTACAATGAATTATATCTGGGACCCAACTATCTTCCATATTTTTAATTGTCTCAAAAACAGAAAAACAGAAAAACAGAAATCGTTGATTTTCATCATCATATCCATAAATTTTACTTCGTCCACCAAAATATTTATATTTATCAATGAAATAAACTGGCAAAACATTGTCTAAAATTCCTTTTTTAATTCTGAAATTAATTTTATTATTATTATCAATTCTTACTTTGAGATCAGCTTTGATTAATTTTATACTATTGTTTTCTTCATCAATAACCCCATGGCGTGGCATAATAATCCGGACATCATGTCCCATTTTCGAAATTGCCTTTGGCAATGAACGAGAGACATCGCCCAGACCACCCGCTTTTGAAAAAGGAGGCAAGTCTGTTGTGACAAAAAGTATTTTCAGTGGTTTTGGCATAAAATTTAACTTTATCTATTTTTTGCACTTGAAATCAAATATCATATTTTGAAGTTCACTCTTCAGTGTGTAAATTGTGGTATATAATTTTAATTTATTTTGACACTCTAAAGTGTGAAGTTCAAATTTCAACTTTTTTTAAACAGGGTAACCCGTCCCTAATTAACTACAAATTAATAAGTGAATAAATTTGCGTAATAAAATAACCAGACAATATATACCTGGTTACATTATAGCTTAAATATGACAATTGTAAAACCGAATTTCAAATTAATTTACCTTAAACTTGCCTGAATTCTAGCAGTTAATCAAAATCAACAAAAAAACTAAACCCGTCTAATGATTTGGTTTTTAAAATTATTCAAAATATTTCTTTCTAAAACTTTCATTTGTTTATTTGTTTATCTTTTTATATTTTAGCAATGAATAGCCAATTATATATTTTGCAGGATTAATTCCAGTGACTTTTTTAAACTTCTGCCATTGAGGAGTAGAATTTACTTCTAAAACATAGAGTTTTCCTTTGTGCGTTATAATATCAACGCCCGCCACTTCATATTTCATGGCCTTAACGGCTCTGATGGCTAAATCTGTCATTTCCCTGTTAGGATGCACTTGCTCTACTTTGGCTCCCAACGAGACATTAGACCTGAAGTCTCCCGGAATTATAAATCGTCTTATCGCACCGATGACTTTATTATTAACTATAAAAATTCTAATATCGCTATCTATTTCCAAATATTCTTGTATCAAGTATCCTTTATAATTATTTTTTAAAAAATTATAAACCTGTCTTTTGGTATCCATTTTAACAATCCCTTGGCCTTTTTGCCCATACAGAGGTTTAATAATTACTGGAAAATTTATTTTATCAAAAATATATTTATAAGATGAAAGATCTAATGCTTGAAATGTTTTTGGGTGACTTATGCCATATCTTATAAATTGACTCAATTCGTATATTTTACTTGGTATCAATTCTTTTGCCAAAGCTTCATCAATAACAACTTTTTTCTCCCTGATCAGCTTTTCAGCTAAAATTTTAGCTTCAACTATGTTTACATTATAACCTCTAAAAATAAATATATCCATATTATCCAATTTCAGATTTTCCTGCCAAGCAGTATATTTATTTTTGGAAAATTCAAAGATTAACTTTTTTGGCTGAATTAAATAAACCTTATATCCCCTTGATTTTATTTCACACACAAGATCCTTTGTGTTGTCAGTTTTACTTGCTCCAACTATCACAAATTTTATTTTTTTTACTTTCATATTTATTCCTTATTTTCATCAACAGGAATTTCATATTCTATTGCTTCAGCAACCGCCTCTGTTTCAAATTCCTCCGAAGCAATTTTTACTTCGATGTCCGCTTCCGCTTTTTATTATTTCTTTAATCGTTGATTATATTGATGGTTGTTTAAATTTCATAATACGCCAAATTAAAAATAGAATTCAAATTATAAACCTATTTTCCAAAAACCGCTTTTGACTTTTTGCTTGGATCAACCAAAAACCTTCCAAGACTTTTCCGCCCTATAATCACTGGAAATTCCAAATTGCTTCTGTCTGTAACTGACATTTTTGAAACAATATCTATTCCAGAAATTGTTATGTTCATTTTTATCAGCAATCTATAAGAAATTCCGTGACTGGATTTGATAACAGCAGTGTCAAAGTCTTCTCCCCATTTTTCAAGCTTATCTTTGATTTTTTCGTCTAATGTTTCTTTTGTTGATGTATTGTCAATTACAATGTTTTTTACCGCTTCATTAAATTCATCTATTATTTCTGAATATCCTAATTCTTTTGCGAGTGTTTTATCAATTGAAGATAAGTCCGCACCCGTATCAATTTTTGCCTTAAGCTCCATCTTTTCTGATTTAATTTCTTTTTCTTTTTTGTTTTTTTCAACATCTTCAGTTTTGTGCTTGATTTTTATAGCCTCAATAATTCCTAAAACTTGCTTTCCAGAAATTTCTTCAATTTCTTCTTCAATTTCACCGCCAAAAAGATCTTGGGCGATTCTAATTCCATGTGCTTTATTTTGCACTTTTAGGCCATTTACTTTTTGAAGCCTATATTTTAATGGTGACAGATTTGCAATTTGAATTGATAAACCAGCATGGGCATTTATTTCTAGAACAACTGGACCCCTTTCTTTGTCAATC
>JAHYJV010000029.1 GCA_019428855.1 Patescibacteria group bacterium
TGTTGACTTGAGGTGCTTGATAGGATTGTTTTGATGTAATGTCCAATAGATTCTGAATTAAATCCAGAATGACAGTTTTTGTGTTTCTGTGCCAGAGGTTGCTTTTTGTAACTTCAACCCTTCGACAGGCTCTGGGTGACAAGTATGTTGAATTTCGTAATTCAAAAATATGATGTATAAATGAAAAAAACGAAGAATAGTGATGCAAGTTATTTTGTTTTTCTTCTTTTTTTGTTCGGCTTATGGTATTTTTAGGGCTTTACGATTATGACTCTTGCAATTAATTACATCAGAATTGTAATTTAAGTATCATTTTGGATCTTTCATTATTCTCTCTCCGTAATTTTTTTTGTCTTAATAAAATACACTGAAGAAAGAAGAGTATATATCTTAAAACTTGTCGATACATTAAAAGATATAAAAATGTATTCTTAAAAAACTCTTTTCAACTAACTAAATTTATGCTATGATAGACTTATAAATAATTTAAAACACTAACAAAACAAAATGAAAAACAGAAAAGAAAAATATATTTTGTGGTATAACGAAGTAACAAATAAAGATGTCGGACTGGTAGGTGGAAAGAATGCCTCTTTAGGGGAAATGTATCAAAAATTAACTAAGAAGAAAGTCAGCATTCCGAATGGATTTGCATTGACATCAAGCGCCTATCGACATTTTATGAAAGATTCTGGTTTGATGATTCAAATCAAAGAAATTCTTAAAGACCTAGATACTCATGATATGAGAAATCTTTCTGATAAAGGTGAACAAGTTCGACATGCAATTATGGCAGCACAACTTCCAGAAGATTTGAATGAAGAAATTGCCGTTGCTTATGCAGAGATGGAAAGACAATATGGAAAAAATGTTGATACAGCAGTTCGAAGCAGTGCGACGGCTGAAGATTTACCGGATGCATCTTTTGCAGGGCAACAGGATACATATCTGAATATCAAAGGAATTCACAATATTTTATATGCGACCAGACAATGTATTGCGTCACTTTTTACAAATCGTGCTATTTCATATCGAGAGGACAAAGGTTTTGACCATTTCTCAATTGCCCTTTCTGTGGGTGTACAAAAAATGGTTCGTTCTGACATGGCAATTAGCGGAGTAATGTTTTCCATTGACACAGAATCTGGATTTCGTGATGCGGTTTTAATCAATGCCACTTATGGGCTTGGGGAAAACATTGTGCAAGGAAAGGTTACACCAGATGAATTTTATGTTTTTCAACCAACCTTGAAAAAAGGATTTAAGCCAATTATTGAAAAAACTTTGGGATCAAAAGCCTTGAAGTTAATTTATAGTTCTGAAGGTAAATCACCTGTCAAAAATGTTCCAGTTTCGATTGAAGACCGCAAGAAATTTTGTATTACCGATGCAGAAGTTATCAAGCTCGCCGAGTGGGCAACAATTATTGAAGAACATTATAAGAGGCCAATGGATATGGAATGGGCAAAAGACGGAGTTACAGGAAAATTGTTTATTGTTCAAGCTCGACCAGAAACTGCTCAAAGTGTGCGAGATGTAAATATTCTTGAAGAATATATCATTGGCAAAAAAAGCAGAATTCTTTGTTCAGGTGCTTCTGTTGGATATAAAATTGGAAAAGGAAAAGTTCATGTCATTAAAGATGTTTCTGGTATTGAATCTTTCAAAAAAGGAGAGGTTTTAGTAACAGAAATGACTGATCCAGATTGGGAGCCAATTATGAAAATTGCCTCGGCCATCGTCACAAACTCTGGTGGAAGAACTTGCCATGCCGCAATTGTTTCTCGAGAACTTGGAATTCCATGCGTGGTCGGAACCAGAAATGCAACTCAGGTAATTAAAAATGAAAAAGATGTGACTGTAAGTTGTGCAGAAGGTGAAGAGGGTTATGTTTACGAAGGACTTCTTAATTTTGAAGTTAAGAAAACAAACCTTGGAAAATTGAAAAAACCGAAAGTGAAAATTATGATGAATTTAGCAGAACCTGATCAATCTTTCACGCAATCATTCATTCCTAACGATGGTGTAGGACTTGCTCGGGAAGAATTTATTATTAATAACAGTATTAAGGTTCACCCTTTAGCATTGATGGCGATGGACAAGAAAATCAAGGAAGTGAAAATTGATCGCCAAACCGTAAACAAGATAAACAATATCACAGCTGGTTATAAATCAAAGACTGAATTTTTTGTGGACAAGCTTGCTCAAGGAATTGGAAAATTGGGAGCTGCATTTTATCCTAAAGATGTCATTGTTCGATTTTCGGATTTCAAAACCAATGAATATGCTAATTTGATTGGAGGAACATATTTTGAACCAAAAGAAGAAAATCCAATGATTGGTTGGAGGGGAGCTTCTCGATACTATGATGAAAGATATAGAGCCGCTTTCCAGCTTGAATGCCAAGCTATCAGAAAGGTTCGTGAAGAATTTGGCTTAACCAATGTCATCGTGATGGTTCCATTTTGTCGAACAGTGGAGGAAGGCAAGAAAGTTTTAGAAGCTATGAAAGAGGCGGGATTGGAGAGAGGAAAGAATGGCTTGCGAGTTTATGTGATGGCCGAAATTCCAGCCAATATAATTCTCGTTGATGAATTTGCCAAAATCTTTGATGGTTTTTCAATTGGTAGTAACGATTTAACTCAGCTCACTTTGGGAATTGATCGCGACAATGGTGGACTTTCTCATATTGCCAACGAGAAAAATGAGGCCGTGAAAATTCTCATCAAACAGCTCATCAAAGGAGCTCATAAGAGGAAAAGAAAAGTTGGTATCTGTGGTCAAGCACCGTCTGACTTTCCAGATTTTGCCGAGTTTGTGGTCAAGGAAGGAATCGACAGTATTTCCCTAACCCCAGATACAGTCTTGAAAACCATGATTTATTTGGGAGGAAAAGGAAAAAAACCTGCTAAAAAGAAAAAGTAAGATTGAATTTGATAACGGGCCACAAGGCCCGTTATTATGTTCTTATTAATCAAATAAAATTAAAAATATAAGATTTGAAAATATTATTCAAATAAATAATATTCCAGAAAAAGATCAACCAAAAATAACTGATTCAGAACAAGAAGAATGGAAAAACTGTATAAAAAATATTGTGAATATAAAGATATAAGACAAAGTTTTTTTTAGAGAAAAAGGGCGATTATACCATTTCGCTTTACAAGAATTAGAACAAATTATTTCAACAGAGGAAATTGAGAAATTGAAGAAATTATCAGAGAAGACATATAAAAACGAAGATTCTCGTTCCAGAACATTTGCTGAGGAACTGGAGCTTGAACATCTTTTGGCAACAGAACCTCGACCAATCGAAGTGGATGGAGAGGGAAGAGTTGGAGAATTGAAGAAAAAATCATCATTCTATGATTGTGAAGATAATGAGTTAAGAGAATTTGAAGATATAGATGGTTCGGAAGAATAAAATGGATAGTACCGAATATTTCTTTGATGGTTAATCGTGATAATATCGCAGAATAAATAAAAAAAATAAGCCATAAAGACTAATTAAATAAATAAAAAAATATGGCAAATAAATTTTTCGCAAAAGATATTTTTTCATCGAAGGAAAATCATAGAAAATCACTATAAATCTGTTGATTGTCTTAATCAAGGAAAAGGTTTAGGTATATTGTTATCAGGTGTTAATAATAAATAAAGAAATTGAAAATGATGAAACTTTTATTTTTTTTAAAAAAATAGAACAAAGTTTCAGAGAGAGTGGAGACGCAATATTTAGCGTCTCTATAATTTTGGTTATAATATAACTTCCAGTCTAGAATCTGACGCAACACTATTGGCACGAAGTGTTAAATGTGTTAAGTTAGAAATCTATGATAAATTATAAAAGTAGAATATGATTTAAATATGTATTATAATAAAATAAGTAATCTAATTTAATAAAATAAACTATGGATAATTATGATGTCGTGATTATCGGTGCTGGTCCGGCGGGGCTGAGGTGTGCGGAGATGTTGGAAAAATCAGATAAAACTGTTTTATTGCTGGAAAAAAATAAAGTTGTCGGCCCAAAAGTTTGTGGCGGTGGTTTACCGAATAAGGATTTGGAAAGTTTTGATATTCCTGATAAATTATTGGAGAAGAAATTTAATTCCATGACAATTCATTCTCCCCTTTTTCAAAATGAAATAAAATCAGTTGATGAATTTCTTTATACAATTGATCGAGAAAAATTCGGTCAGTGGCAACTTGGCAAAATCAACCAAAATAAGGTGCAAGTCAGGATTAATACGAGAGTCAAAGAAGTTCAAAGTGATTTTGTTGTTTTGGATACAGACGAAAAAATAGTTTTTAAATATCTCATTGGTGCAGATGGAGCTAATTCAATTGTGCGAAAGTATCTTGGTTTGAAAACGGAAAAATTTTGTGTGGCAATTCAATATATCATTCCGAGTAATCAATATAAGAAGTTAGAATTCTTTTTTGATTCAAGATTATTTAATTCTTGGTATGCCTGGATTTTTCCTCGGCAAGATTTTGTTTCCATTGGTTGTGGATGCAATACAAACAAGCTTTCGGCCAAAAAACTGCGCGAAAATTTTAATTTATGGCTCGATAAAAATAAGATTGATATTTCCAAAGGAGAATATCAGGCTTATACAATTAACTACGATTATCAGGGACACAAGTTTGGTAATATTTTTCTAGCTGGCGAATCTGCAGGACTTACTTCCGGTTTAACTGGTGAGGGAATTCAGGCTGCTTTAGTTTCTGGGGAAGAAGTTGCAAAATCAGTACTTGATGAGAATTATAAGTCTGAAAAAATTGATAAAATTGTTCAAGTTAGCAACAGGCACTCAAAAATTTTGAATTTCTTGGATAGACTTGGCATATTCAGGAACTTGGCACTTGGTTTGATTTCCATACCATTAAAAAGTAAGAAATTACAAGAAATTATTAATAAAAGTCTTTTTCACTAATGTCTGTAATCTATTCTGGCGAGGGTTGTAACGACATGGCAATTTTACAATAAGCTGTGAAAAATAAATATTGTATGATAACGGATTTGAAAATATTTTAATTAATTTCAATTAAAATTTTGGAAAATTATGACATTAAACAAACTTTTTCGATTAATTTGTTTTTTTGGACGGTATTGTATAATATAAAAAAGTTTCTTTTGTTAATTTTATGCAAAAAGTAAGTTTTGCAAACGGAGAATACTACCATATCTCTAATCGCGGTGTAGACAAACGAGATGTTTTTTGTTGCGAGAAGGATTACGCAAGGTTTTTGATAAGTATGAGGGAATTTAATAATATCGAAGCAACGGTCAGCTTACGCATCAGAAATGATTTATGGCAGGGGTTTAGCCCCTGTAAATACAGGGGCTAAACCCCTGCGAAATTTGGTTGAGTATATTTGTTATTGTTTAAACTCAAATCATTTTCATCTTATTTTGAAGCAATCTGAAAAAAGGGGAATTTCAGAATTTATGAAACATTTGGCTGGTGTTTATACTACATTTTTTAATCAAAAATATAAACGCTCAGGTTCTCTTTTCCAGGGCTCATTCAAAGCAATTCACATTGAGACTAACGAATATCTTTTATGGCTTTCTGGCTATATTAATGGTAATATTAAAATACACAGGAAAGATCAGGCCGAAAATTATAAATGGTCTAGCTATCTTGATTATTTAGGCAAAAGAATTGGGACTTTATGCGATAAAAAAATTATATTTTCACAGTTTGAAAATGCTTCAGTATATCATGAATTCGTCAATATGACAATTAAAGAGCTCGAAATAGAAAAGATTTAAAGAAATATTTTATTGAATAAATTAAATACTAGTAAAAAATTGGTTTCTGTGAATATGATAATGATGTCTCAAAAAACTCACAAAATTCCCCTCGCTGACCGAATGCGACCCAAAACATTGGAGGATTTTATTGGACAAGAAAATCTTTTAGGGGAAGGGAAAATCTTAAGAAAAGCGATTGAGAGTGATGTAATCCCTTCCATGATTTTTTGGGGTCCTCCAGGGTCTGGAAAAACAACGATTGCTTTTGTGATTTCCAAGGCGACTAAGGGGGAGTTTATGAAATTGAGTGCCACGACGAGCGGAGTGAAAGATATTCGAGAAAAAATAAAGCAAGCCGAGGAGCTCAGTAAGGAAGGCAAAAAGACTATTATGTTTATTGACGAAATTCATCGTTTTAATAAATCTCAGCAAGATACACTTTTGCCTTTCATTGAAAATGGTACAATTATTTTAATTGGTGCGACCACTGAAAATCCGAGCTTTGAAGTGAATAATGCGGTGCTTTCTCGATCGCGTGTTTTTGTTTTGGAAAAACTATCTCAGGAAAATATTTTTCAAATTTTACAAACTGCCTTGAAAGATAAAGAACGGGGATTGGGGAATTTGAAAATTGAGATTAGCGAAAAAGATTTACAGTTTTTAGCGGAGATGTCAGATGGTGATGCTCGGGTTGCATTGAGTGCTTTGGAATTTGCCAGTGATATAAACATGAAGATTGATAAAAAAACAATCGCAGAAGCACTGCAAAAATCACTGGCTTATGACAAGAATGGGGAAGAACACTATAATATTATTTCTGCTTTACATAAATCAATGCGGGGTTCTGATGCAGATGCATCGCTATACTGGTTGGCAAGAATGCTCGAAGGGGGAGAAAATCCTCTTTATGTTGCTCGTCGTCTGATTCGTTTTGCTTCAGAGGATATTGGTATCGCCAATTCACATGCTCTTGATCAGGCAGTGAGTGCCTATCAGGCCTGCCATTTCATCGGCATGCCAGAATGCTCTGTGAATCTTGCTCAAGCTGTAGTGTATATGTCCAAGAGTAAAAAAAGTAATGAGCTTTATGAAGCTTACGGAAAAGCAGTAGAAGATGTTCGCAAATTTGGTAATCTTCCCGTGCCAATGCACATCAGAAACGCTCCCACAAAATTAATGAAAGATTTGAATTATGGTAAGGATTATAAATATTCGCCAGATTTTAAATATGAAGAAAAACAGGAATACTCGCCGAAACAAATAAAAAATAAAAAATACTTAAAATAATGACGGTTATATGTTATAATAAATTATCAACATACTTTGAACAAGAGAAAGTAATTGATAAAGCAAATATTACAATAATTAATTTTTAACTAAAAAAATCGATATTAATCCAAATAAAATCGATTTTGAAAAAATTAGATCTAATTATACTGGAGACTGTGATAATGTAGAGGAGAGAGTTGTAAGCCAAGAGAACAGTCAAGACACTTTTTCAAATTCTCAGGGAGAACAAGGTGGATATTCTAAACAAGGTCAAACGGACAGTGTTGGTTTCAAAGGAAGCGGAAGCTCGCTTTTGGGTGGAAGAGAATTAATTTTAAGAGCTAGCAGTCTTTATAAAAGTAGATTCAAGACTTTGATAGGTGTGACACTTGTGACTCTTGCTATCTCAGTTGCACTTCTTTTAATTCTGAATCTTATTTCTGCTATTTTAAGTTTAATGACTCCACCTCTTGCTGGTTTTACTGTCATAAGTTCTATTATCTTCTTCATTGCCATAATAATATTTACTATCGTAATGATAATTGTTAACTTTTGGGGACAAGTAGCATTGATATATGCTATAAAAGATAGTAATGAAAACATCGGAGTTAGGGAATCTTTCGCAAGAGCGAAGTCGAAAATTAATCACTTCTTTATTGTTTCTCTGATTTCAGGATTTATAGTTCTTGGCGGATTTCTATTTTTCGCAATACCTGGAATAATTTTTTCTATTTGGTTTAGTTTTGCAAAATATATAGTCATCACGGAGGATGTCCAGGGGATGAACGCATTATTGAAAAGCAGGGAATATGTAAGGGGTCATTGGTGGGTAGTATTATCAAGATTAATGTTTCTCGCACTTTTGTTTATTGGATTTTATCTCATTTTCGACATTTTATTGTTTGTCTTAGCAATGGTTTTGTCATTTATAATTAAAGCAAGCATCGCACAATTAATTATTAGTTTATTGGGAAAATTAATTTTTATCTTTGTCACTCCGTTTGCAACAATATATACATATTTAATTTATGATAATTTAAGAAATATAAAGGGTAGCTTTGAATTTCAGCCTTCCCAAAAATCATAAACGATATATATTAATTATTAGTATATTGGGTTTTCTAATTATTACTTTTTTTTAATTCTTTTGGTAGTTGACATTGCAGGTCTAGAGACATTATTATAGTTATACCTCAGCAGACGGAAAAAGTTTTGAGTTATCAGCTAGATTGGAAGATGAAAATAGCATTCTTTGTGATAAAGATATTAAAATTAGTGTATTTTTAAGGTTAAATCTGAGTAAGCACGCATTGCAATTATATCAAAAAAAAGTTATTATAGAAGCAGGGGTTTAGCCCCTGTAAATACAGGGGCTAAACCCCTGCGAAGTTTGGTTAAGTTTTTGGGCAAAAGAAGCGGTTTCTTAATTAATAAAAATTATGAATAGAATAAAAAAATACATCAAGAATAATAAATATTTCAAACTGTGTATCAAAAACTCAACTTATTTAGTGATTCCAGGATGGGGGACAAATAATCAACCTACCAATGTTCCAACTGATTTGCGATTGGCGATGATGAATATCACTAATTTTGTGCTCGGTTTTGTGGCGATTATTGCGACTTTGATGGTCATATACGGAGGAGTATTATATTTGACTTCACTAGGGAATGAAGAAGCGGCTGATAATGCGAAAAGAACTATTGCACATGCCATTACAGGTTTGTTTATCGTAGGACTTGCTTATGCAGCGGTAATAGTTATCACTAGCGTGATTCTTGTTTAATTAATAAAAAAAATATATGAAATGTCCAAAATGTAGCCTTGAAGATTTAAACGAAATTAAAATCAATGGTGTTATGATTGACAGATGTAGTCATTGTGGCGGATTGTGGTTTGATAAGGATGAGTTGAGTATTTCTCGCGATGCACGCGACAAAAATTTGAGTTGGCTAGATTTTGACCTTTGGGGGGATCATAACAAATTAGCCCTCAGTGGCAAGTCCATTGATTGTCCGAGAGACGGCAAGCATCTTTTTAAAATTAAATATGGAAATACTGATGTAATGGTTGATATTTGCCTTGATTGTCATGGAGTTTGGCTTGATAAAAGTGAGCTCGATAAAATTATCGTGCAATTGAAGGATAAAATTAATTCTGAAACAATTCCAGATCATATTAATGCTTTAGGTCAAGAAATTGCTCAACTTTTGGCTCATCCGAATCAGGCCGATGTGGAACTTCGTCACATTGCCATTGTCATGAAACTTCTTGAATATCGCATCATTTCTCAATTTCCAAAAATTGCTGAATTAATTGCGGTTTTGCCGGACTAAGGGATTCAAAGTCAGGACTTATTATTTAAGAGAAAAAGATTCGGGATGAGATATTTAAAATTCTTGAAAGGTCAGAAAAAATTGTTGGCAAGGAAATTAAGGATATTGGAGATGAATTGGATTAATCATAAATCGACTTTGTTATCTCAAAATGATTCTGACGGACCGTGAAATCTGCAATTTATCAGTTTTTATCTCTCAGTTTAATTCAAGGAAATAACAATTTTTTCCTGAGCGAGCAAAACATAAGTAAACAAAATCACGACAAGCAACATTCTTGTCGTGATTTTGTTGTCGTCATTATGTTTACAAATTATAAAAATGAATGTATATTTAATCTGTTAATTGTTTTTATCATAAGTCACGGATTGTTAGTTCGAAATTGATTTGGAGAGGTCGCATAGTGGCCGAGTGCGCCACCTTGGAAAGGTGGTAGGCTGTCAAAGGTCTCGGGAGTTCGAATCTCCCCCTCTCCGCCAAGTTTCACTTTTTGTGAAATCGTAAGAAATAGCTTCGGCGCAAAGCGCCTCGGCATGGTATTTTTCCGCAATTTTGAAGGCATTTTTGAAATCCAAAACCAAAGTGCGGTCGGCAATGCGGAAGTTCAAACCAATCTTTTTGAGAAAATCCCGAATCCTTTCGGGATTTTCTTGTTGAGCGTATTTTTCGGCTTGGTTGGCGTCTTTTAGAAAGGCAATGG
The DNA here is from genome assembly GCA_019428855.1 of Patescibacteria group bacterium. Taxonomy (GTDB): domain Bacteria; phylum Patescibacteriota; class Minisyncoccia; order JAHIHE01; family JAGLIN01; genus JAHYJV01. Next base: position 10,071 of record JAHYJV010000029.1, read on the forward strand.
CAAGTTCGAACCGATTATTGCTCTTTCGCCCAAA
>JAHYJV010000030.1 GCA_019428855.1 Patescibacteria group bacterium
GCATTACTCATAAAATTAGAAACTGTTTAGGAAAAACCAGCTATCAACACAAGAAAGAAGTGGCAAGTGAATTAAGTGAAATTTTTCAATCAAATAGCAAAGAAGAGATTGAGAAAAAAGCAAAAGATTTTTGTAGAAAATGGTTTGTCAAAGAAGAAAAAGCTGTTCGCAGCTTTCAGTTTCATCTTGATTTATGTTTTACTTATCTTGATTTTGATAAAAACATTTGGAAAAAAATTAGAACAACTAATATGTTAGAAAGAGAATTTAGAGAAGTTCGAAGAAGAATAAAAGTTTTTGATAATTCATTCAACTCACCTGAAAGTATTAACAATTATCACAATACAATATTTGATTATCTCAACAATAATTACCCTGCGAGTTTACACACTAAAAGTTGACACTATCGTTTTATATCAAAGTTAATAGTTATTAATTTAATGAAATTAAGCTCCTCGTGGTTTACCCGCCTTTACCATAAAGGGAAAGTTTGAAAACCGTAGGTTTTCATTCAAATAGTATATTCCTATATACGCCATGTGGTCTTATGTCTCGGATGCCACAGGGAAATTAACAAAAGTTTTAATTTGTATAAAATGTTGTTTAAAAGTGCTAACATTCAAATTGGGTATAAAAAAAACCGCTAACATTAGTGATTATTTTGAGCTGGGTGGCTATCGGGAATCGAACCCGAGACGAGAGGACCACAACCTCTAGTGTTACCATTACACCATAGCCACCATACTAGTTATAAATATTGCTTTTTTAAATTAAAAAAAATTAATTAAAATTAATCTCATGATAAATTTAGAAGGCAATATCTTGTGGGTCGTAGAGGGCTCGAACCTCTGACCAATTGCTTAAGAGGCAACTGCTCTACCAACTGAGCTAACGACCCTAATGTTTTTTGTTGGTATTGTGTCTGGTTTGTGCGCTCGGCAGGAATCGAACCCACAACCCCTTGGTCCGAAGCCAAGTGCTCTATCCAATTGAGCTACGAGCGCACTTTTCAATACTCTGAAAGTATATAACAAATATAAAAAAATATCAAGAGTGGTTGCTCTGATAAGATTTTTCGAGAATATTGACATCAAATTGCAGTAGATGAGAATAGATTTTTTGAATTGGTAATCCAATGATGCTCATATAATCTCCTTTGATTTTTTCTATAAAAACAGAACCAAGACCCTGTATTGCGTAAGCAGAGGCTTTGAATAAAGGTTCCTTCGTATTTATATAGACATCAATCTCTTTTTCAGTCAATTTTTTAAACCATACTCTTGAAATATCATAATCCGTGATAGTTTTGTTCAGTTTAGTATCAATAATTGCAATGCCGGTAATGATTTTATGTTCCTTGCCACTAAGCAATTTTAGTATTTTATATGCTTTTTCTGGATCTTTTGCTTGTCCAAGGAATTGATTGTCAATTATTCCAAAAGTATCCGCTCCAATAATGATGGCATTTTTATGTTTTTGGGCAACATTTTGAGCCTTGCCAAGAGCAAGTTTTTGAGCCAGTCTATGTGCTGGAAGTTTTTCATTCATATCTTCTTTGTATGCACTTTTTTCAAATTGAAAATTGAATCCGATTGATTGGATTAATTTCTTCTTGTTTTCTGATCCGGAGGCAAGAATTATTTTTCTTTTCATAATTTAGGTTATTAGACTATTAGCCTTTTAGCTTCTTAGTGTCGATAACATCTTATTTAACATTCTCATAATTTTATTCAATAACTCATTAGCTTTAATAAAAATCTATTTTGCTGTTAAACTTTAATCTTTCCGCAATTTCTAACTGTGTTTCTAATTCTGCACCAGAACCGTAAGAAATTGTCAAAAAATGGTGATATTCTTTTCTGCTTCCTCTTTTTCTTCCTTCTGCAATATTTGAGGGAATTGATACTGCACATCTTCGCATTTGAGATATTAATCCATAAATTTCTGATTTCGGAAAACGATCTGTTAATTTGTAAATTTCAACAACGAGATCCATTGATTTTTGCTAAACTATTAGATCTTTATAACTATTTGTTTTTTTATTATCGCTCATATAATTTTTCTAAAAACCGACAGCCTATAATCTAAAAAGCTAATTCTATTCTAAAGGATTTTTATGAGGATATAGATTTGGAGATTTATAATTGCTGTAGAATTTATTCTCGAACAAAAGTTCTTCATTCTCGTCATAGACCTGTTGAGTCCAGACAGATTTCATTGAGCCATCTTTCTGTCTGTCGTAAATTACGGGTCCTTTTGTTTTCACTTTTCTGCCGTCGTCCGAGCCATAAAAATCAAAATATAATTTATTACCTTCAATTCTGGTTTGCAAAAGAATATAGGCCGGAGTATTATTTTTAAAGGCTAAGTCTGGATGCGGGGGATAGATGGTGGCATCTGTTCCTTGTGGAGAATAGTAGCTGACAGCATAGGCATGATTTTTCCGCTCTGTAATTTCAAGTCCCGCTAGAACCGCACCGCGGAAAGCAGTTGTCGAAACCTGACACAACCCACCACCATATTCGGGAATTGTTTCCCCTTGCTTGATTACGAGTTCCGGAAGATATCCTTCTCTCGGGCCGACACCCCCAAGGACTTTTACAAATGAAAATTCATCTCCTGGGCCGATTAATATTCCTTGAAATTTTCCTGCGCCAACTGCGATATTATGCCTTCTATTTTTGGGAGAGCCAGCAAAATTTGATTCTCCTGTTGCCAAAAGAGAAGTTATGCCCATATTATCGATACTTTTGGTAGTTATTTCAGGCTCGACTTTTTCGGTAATCATTTGTATTTCAATTTCTTTTTCTAAGGCCTCGGAATAATTTTCTGGCTGGAAAAGAACTTGATTAATTTCTTCTATACTCTTTTCAATTTGAAGAGTAACTCCTTCTTGACTCAAGGAAAATATTTCAATTTTTCCATCCTTAAAATCAAGTTGGGCATTCACAGGTTCGCGATTGATTTGTGGCACAATCGTTAGTAAGTAGTCTTTAATTACGGAATGATTTGCGACGATTCCAAGGTTATTGCTTTCCGATTTGGCGTAATCAATCCAAGGAGCCAGGTCTGCCTTTTGAACTTCCCATTGACTTTCGTTATATTTTAGAAAAATTTTATTTTCAATTAAGTTATTTGAATGCAAAAGGGCTGTTTTGTTATAATCACTAGTGATTTCGGGCATTTTTTCCATTAAGCTTATTGCTATAATTTCATTTTGAAATTTGGTTACATTATTGGCAATATCTTTTTTTATTTTTGATTTATCAATGACAATTCCCGATTTTCCTTCATTTGAAATAAAATTATCTTCTTCATATGTATAGTGAAAATTTACAGGGTATTTTTCTATATCTGAAAAATTATTTAGAATGTAATTTTCCATAGTTTTGTTGTCAATTTCTGCAGTAATCCAAAAATTTATATTTTTCCCTTGCAGAAGAAAATAATCTTGCAAATTGTCAATGATATTTTCTTTGTGTCCATATGAGTATGCTTGTTCTACGACTCTTGCAGTGTCAATCACCACACCTAACTCTGCAAGGGAGATGTTGTATATTTCCTCTTTATATGAAAGAGTGATGCCATTTTCACGCATATTTTTGACTTTACCATCAATTTTGTCCAAGGCTTGGTTCTTTGTTAAATTCGTATATCTTTCTTCGTTGATAAATATATTGGGAAAAATTTTATCAGAATATTTCTCATTGATAAGATAAATAATTCCTAAAATGAATATTACTGGAATAATAGCAAAAATCAAAATAATTGTTTTCTTGTTCTTTATTCGCTTGCTGAGTTCTTTTTTCATGTTTTCAAATTATTTTTTATAAAGCTTTTTTTTAATTTATATTTATGGTTGGCTGATTTTCTCTAATTGTTTATTTTTATTATGACAATTCTATCTCATTTTTCACCGCTTGACAAATAATTTCAAATGAAAAACCTTTTGATTGCAGGTGTGACCTTACTTTTTGCAGAGCCTTCTGTTTTTCTGTTTTCTCTCCTATGGTTTTGAGTTTCTTTCTTGCCAATTTTCTGGCTTCTGCAATTTCTTTTTCATCGCTGATGAGTTCTTCAATTTTTCTGGAAATTATATTTTCCGCAATTCCTCTTTCCTGGAGTTCTTTTTTGATGAGAAATCTGCCACAGGGCCTGAAATTCATGCGGTCATTAATATAACTTTCGGCAAATACTTCATCGTCGAGATATTTATAGCTGTGTAAATCTTCAAGAACCTGCTCGATGATGTCAGTTTCATATCCTTTTTTTTGTAATCTATCATCAATTTCAAAAACAGACCTTCTGCGAAGGGTTAGAAGTTTGATAGTAAATTTAAGAGCCTCGTTTTTTGAATCCATTGTTACTATTCTAGCAAATATTGTTGTTTTTTGCTAGTTATTATAATTTAGAATTTGAAAAAAATAGAGGAGGTAATTTTAATTCTCACCTCTCTCATGAAATTGATCGAATACTTCTCTTATTGTTTAAACCATTAGAGCAATATACTCACTTTTTTCTTGCTGTTCTACCTCTTGCGCTATGACAATTGGATTGAGCAAGGCATTAATCGTATGATTTTAATCAAGACTCCAATCGGTGATTATATTTGTCGAAATGATTTTTGTATTTAAACTGTCAGCAATTTTTTTGCCAAGTTTCTTTTTGAGGTTGAGTCGTCGTCTGGTGATCCAATAATGACCACCGTCTTCATTTGTGACTCAATAATCACAGCTTGATTTTCTTTGGGGTTGCCCCACAGACATGGATTGTTGGTATAGACTAAGCGTATACCAATCTCTATTTCCCCCCCCTATTTATATTTTTTCATTGTTTTGTTTTAATCTAGTATGAGATTTATCTTTATTCAAAATGACTATTGACTATATTGTCAGATCAAAAAACTATCAACCTCTTGCCAGTCTTGATTAAATAGCTATAATACAGTATTGTATATAAAGAAGTAATAACAAAATAATCATAAAAAATGAATATATTCCCAGAAAAAATTGAAAATAAATTTACGACCCATTTAAAAAGTGTTATTGGTAATGCGGAAAATATTTCGCGTGAATTTAGGCATGAATCAATCAGTGTGGAGCATATTATTTTGAGCATCTTGTCTCAAAAGGGCAGTATTGGCTCGAATTTACTTGGGGTTGAAAAACCTGACCTTAAAAAACTGCAGGCAATTGTTGATAAAATTCCGAAAGTGGCTAAATGGAAATCGAAATTGTCGGAAGAACTAAAGAATATTTTCAAAAAATCAGTTTTAATTGCTGGAAGATATAAGCATTCGTATATTGGAACAGAGCATTTGTTGTATGCGATTTTGCTGAATGATGATCCGAAAATAAAAGAAATATTTTCTTCAATTGAAATTAATGTTGATAATCTGAAACAAACGCTGGGTGCAATGATGGATAGTGCTGCAAGATTTTCAGATATTGTTGATTTCCTTGAAACTAATCCGAAAGCACAATTATTCGGTCCTGCGGTAAATTCGATGAATCAGAGTCAAAATAACGGAATTATGATTGAGATGCCAAATCCTATTTCTGGCATAAATCAAAAGCAATCAGTTCTGGAATATTTTTGTGTGGACTTGTTGCAAGAATTTGAAGATGGACTTGTTGACCAAGTAATAGGTCGAGAAAAAGAAATTAACAGTTTAATTAACATTTTGTCGCGGAAGTCAAAAAATAATCCAATTTTAGTTGGTGAGCCAGGAGTTGGTAAAACTGCTATTGTTCAGGGACTTGCGCAAAAAATATATAAGGGTGAGGTTCCTGTGAACATCTTGAGTAAAAGAATTTATTCGCTTGATCTTGGACTTTTAATAGCGGGAGCTGTTTTTCGTGGAGAATTTGAGGCGAGATTAAAAGATGTCATTCATGAGGCTCAGCAAGATCCTAATGCAATTTTATTTATTGATGAAATTCATACTATTATAGGAGCAGGGTCTGCAGGTTCAGGTGGTTCTCTGGATGCAGCAAATATTCTCAAGCCACCACTAGCTAGGGGCAGTCTTTCCTGTATTGGAGCAACGACTCATGATGAATATCGAAAACAGTTCAAAAAAGATGCGGCACTGGAAAGAAGATTTCAAATGGTTTTGGTTGATGAACCATCTGTGAAAGATACAAAAAAAATGCTTTTTGGATTGAAAAAGATTTATGAAAAACATCATAATTTGAAAATATCAGAAGAAGCCATTAATGCCTCAGTCGACTTATCTGTGAGATTTATTAATGATCGGTTTCTTCCCGACAAAGCAATTGATATTCTGGATGAGACAGCTTCTTTTGTTAGAGGAAAAAATTTAGGAAATAATTATTTCAAAGAGATTAAAAAACTTGAAGAAAAAAGAAAGGGATTACAAATTGAAAAGGAAAAAGCGATTGAGATGGAGAAATATGATGAAGCTCTAGCTGTAAAAGAAGAAGAAGGCAATGTTGAAAAAGCTATTAAAGAATATTTTGATTTACAAGATAAGGAAAATAAGATTGAAGTGAAAGAACCAGTAGGCTATGAAGATGTTGCCTTGATTGTTACAAAAATTACAGGTGTCCCTGTTCAACAAATTGTTACAAGCGAGAGAAAAAGACTCCGAAATCTTGAAAATAAATTAAGCAAAGAAATTGTGGGGCAGAAAGAAGCAATTGAAATTATTGCAAAATCAATTCGTCGTAGCCGTCTTGGTTTGACGGACGCCAAAAGACCATTGGGAGTATTTCTTTTTCTCGGTCCGACTGGTGTTGGGAAAACTGAGCTTGCAAAAACCCTAGCAAGCACTATGTATGAAAGACAAGATGCTTTGATTAAGGTGGATATGAGTGAATTTATGGAAAAGCATAATATTTCTCGCCTTGTCGGTGCTCCAGCGGGATATGTTGGTTTTGATGAAGGTGGAAAGCTCACCGAACAAGTTCGTTTGCACCCATATTCCATTATTTTGTTTGATGAGATTGAAAAGGCACATCCAGATATTTATAATATTATGCTTCAGATTTTTGAAGATGGAGAGTTAACCGATGCTGCGGGAAGGAAAGTTGACTTTTCTAATACCACCATCATAATGACCTCGAATATCGGAACCAGTCAACTTACTGATGAGGCAAAATTAGGTTTTGCAGAAGGTGAAGATTTAACTGGTCATGATAAGAATAATAAAATTAGGGATAGATATATTGAGACAAAGGAATCCGTGATTAAGGAAGTACAAGAAGAGTTTAATCCTGAATTTGTTAATCGAATTGATAAGATTATAGTTTTTAACCCTTTGGGATTACAAGATTTAAAGTCTGTCGTCAAGATGCAATTTGATGATTTTAGAAAAAGACTTTTTGATAGTAATGGTATCAAAATCAGTATAGAAAAATCCGCTATTGATTTCATTTCAAATGAGAGTTTTAATCCGAATGAAGGTGCCAGACTTGTGAGAAGAAAATTACAAGACTTGGTTGAAGATTTAGTTTCAGAGGAGTTAGTTGATGAAAAAATTACTAGCGGAGACAGTCTGAAGGTTGCAGTTAAAAAGGGAAAAATAACAATAAGTAAATAAGAAATATATAATTATCGATATACTTTTCTTCTTTTTAAAAAGGAAAGATAAAGCTGGTTGTGAATCAAATAATCACCTCCTTAAGCAAGGAGGGGCAGGGGTGGTTGTGAATCAAATATATTCCCTAAAGATAAGTTTTTCAGTCATAGTTATGCATTTTTAATTTAAGGTTATAGGGAATTGATTTACTGTTCTGGATTGATTAGTTAAAATCAATATTGAAATAAATATAGTATGACATAACTCCGAATAAAAAAAGATATTTATATAAATCAAAATTGTGAAGCTATATATTCAAGTGCGAAAATTTATTTTAGATATTTTTTTTCCAATAAAGTGTATTGGTTGTGGCAAAGAGTTTGAAAATTTAGAGCCCAGAGAGAGTTGGATTTGCGTCAAATGTATCGAAAAAATTCCAATTATGAATCAGCAAGTTTGCCCAGTCTGTGAGCAATTTAGTGAGGATAATAAAACTCATTACAGATGTAAGGATAAAACATTTTTAGCAGGAGTTTGGGTTGCAAGTGAATATAGTAATGAAATTATAAGTCAGGCAATCCATAAATTAAAATTTAATTTTGTAAAAGATCTTTCGTTTCCTCTTTCGGAGATTGTGATAAAAAGCATTTTGCAAGTAGATGAATTATCAGAATTTCATAGTTTGATTCTTTCTGAATTTGCACAAGAAAGTGGAGAAGAAAAAATATATCAGGATGAGAAAAAAAACGAACCTTCAGAAACAATATTAATTCCTGTTCCGCTTCATAAAAGAAGATATAATTGGCGTGGCTTTAATCAAGCTTTTTTGTTGTCCAAATGTATAGCTATTAAATTTGGCTTAAAACTAGAAGATGGTTTATTAATTCGCAAAAGAAATACGAGGCCGCAGACCAAGATTAGATCGATGATAAAAAGAAAGGAAAATATAAAAGATGCCTTTTCTGTAGCTGAAAATAATTGCATAAAAAATAAAAATGTGATCATTGTTGATGATGTTTGTACAACTTCTGCAACTCTCGACGAGTGTGCCAAGGTGATAAAGAAAGCTGGTGCGAAAAATGTTTGGGGTTTAGTCGTAGCGAGGAGATAGAGCTATTGCTAATAGCTAATTTTTCTGCTATAATAAGGGTTATAAAAGGGTGATTTTTGTCACTTTTTTTTCTCTTCCAATATTAATGAAAAATAATCACAAAAAATTAATTGCAGTATTGCCATCTCATGGTAAGAGTTTTCTGATGATGAAGTCTTTTTTTCATTCACTGAGAATTGTTAGTATGGTGATTATTTTTTTTATACTTTTAGTTTTTTTACCTTTTGGCATTCGAGAGTATGTTAATATATATGATGTGGATGCAAAATTTTCACAAGATGTCGGTGAAGTTAAGATTGATTCAAATCTTAAATTGGACTTTAATCAGCCGATAATATTTTTTGATGAAAAAAATATAACTTTTAGCCCAGAGATGGAGTTTGATTTTGAAATATCACAGGATAGAAAATCATTAATCATAAATCCTCAAAAATCATTTTTACCGGAAAATAAATATGAATTAAATATCAAGGATATATGGGGTATTAGTGGTTTGAAATTAAATGATAGAAAATTGACTTTTTATACGGAAAAAGTTTTATTCGAATCGGCAGAGAAAATTGGACTGGATATAGAAGGGAAAAGATTTAGTGAATTTGATTTATCGAAAGATAAATATATAGTTCCTGAAGTCTCAAGAACGAGTGGAGAAATTGTTATCGTTCCGAAGTTCACTGAGGGAAAATATATCGATGTGAGCATTGCCAATCAAGTTATGACTTTATTTGAAGATGGGATAAAGGTTAATGAATTTCTAGTTTCTACTGGTAAAATCGGAATGCCAACACCTTTGGGGACATTTTCAGTGAAAAGAAAAGAAATTAATCATTGGTCTACTTCTTATGGTCTTTGGATGCCATTTAGTATGAATTTTGGGGGAGCATATTATATTCATGAACTTCCATATTGGCCAAGCGGATATCGAGAAGGGGAGAATCATCTGGGAATGCGTGTATCGCATGGATGTATTCGGCTTGGTGTTGGGGTTGCAAAATATGTTTTTGATTGGTCAGAAATTGGGACCACACTTTATGTGCATTAACAATGTTTTGGTATTTTTCCATAGCCCTGTTTTTTAGTTCCAGCCATTTGACAGGAAGTTTTTATGATTGGATAATAATATATTACTCACAAAAAACTCCATACACGGGTATGGAGTCAATGTATTATTTGCAAAATGTTATCTTTTATCTTTGAATTTGTTTAACAATTTTCTCACTTTTTCTATACTTTCTTCATCATAAATTGAAACGGCGAGAACATGAGAGCTGATTTTTTTTAGCTCTTTTATTTTTTGGGCAACTTCTTTTTCATTGATTAGGTCAATCTTTGTTAAAAAGAGATAT
>JAHYJV010000003.1 GCA_019428855.1 Patescibacteria group bacterium
GCAATCGGGATTTCCTTCGCTTGCTTTGAAAGTTTTTATTACAAACAGTGCATTTATATCGCCAAACCCCGTTTCTTTTACCCTTTTTAATTACTCTGGAACAACCGCAATATATACACTTTTTTTATATAACATACTATAGATTTAAAATTAATTGTAAATTTAGTTAACTTTTTATCTACATTATGCCATAAATTGAAGTTTTTAAGCACCCAAATTAACCATTAAGCCATTTTTATTTAATGTATTTTCAGGATTAAAAGGATGTCCCGTAGAAGGTTCAACAGGGCTGAGCTCGACTAATCGTTCCATAACAATTTTGTCCGTGCCGATAGAAATAAGAGTTCCAGCACTGTGAGCACGATAGGGGATAAGCATTTCAACTTCATTGGCATAACTTCTAATGAGTTTGATCAGTCTGATGATCGTAATCATAGCACCACCCCTAGTATATAGAAATAAGCTTATCTTATTTTACTTGCAATTTTCTCGAGATGTTAAGCAAAAATCGGAATGATGTCATCGGTCACGTTCGTTACAAACGGCTGACGATCTCTAGTTATATAAGTGATGCAAAAGATAAAAATCAATTTTGATCGAAAATGAAGAATTTGCAGCAAAAAGTTAAAAGTTCGAAGAATTTTGCTCCGCTTAGTATAATTTCAGAACAATTTTCTCTAGTTCTCTTCAATGCATTTATTGATGCCTTTATAACTGCAATTGGTCAAGAGGAAAAAGATTTGCATTTTGTTCATCAACTTGAATAAAAATTAAAATCTGAAAAACTTTGAAAGATTTAGATTACTCTTTTTTTATTCTGAAAATGTCAAGTAAAAAATCAATCTAAACTAGATTGATTTTCTTTGGTGCCGGAGGAGGGAATCGAACCCTCATGGAATAATCCACACGATTTTGAGTCGTGCGCGTCTACCAATTCCGCCACTCCGGCTTTTTATTTAGATAGGTGACAATACATATAGAATATAACAATATATAAAATTGGTCAATTGTATTTATATATTTGTCAATTCTGAAAGCATATACTATAATAAAATCATGAGTAAAGTTATCGCACTGGTAAATCAAAAAGGAGGCGTGGGAAAATCGACCACATCAGTAAATCTGGGGGCTTATTTGGTTTATCATGGTCGGAAAGTACTTTTAATTGATATGGATCCGCAAGCAAATGCGACAACAGGGCTTGGATTTCGACCTGAAAACATTAAACATAATATTTATGATGTTATATCTGGAAAGGCACTTCTTCAGGATGCTATAATTGAAACTTCATTGTTGGGATACAGTCTTGTTAGTTCAACACAAGACTTAGCAGGAGCAACTGTTGAACTCGTTGAAGCAACCCAAAGAGAATTCAAATTTTACAATGCAATTAAGGATATCAAAGAAGATTATGATTATATATTGATAGATTGCCCTCCCTCTCTGGGACTTTTAACGGTAAATAGTCTTGCGGCTGCGGACAGGATAATTGTTCCAATTCAATGTGAATATTATGCTCTTGAGGGTCTCGGTCAGCTTTTAAATTCAATTGATTTAATTAAGGAAAATCTGAAGGAGGATCTTGAAATTATGGGGGCCGTTTTAACCATGTATGATAAAAGAAATCAACTCGCCAAGCAAGTAGAGAAGGAAGTTAGAAGACATTTTCCTGGTCATGTTTTTAATGCTGTGATTCCAAGAAATGTGGCACTTGCTGAAGCACCAAGCTTTGGAAAAACAATTTTACAATATAATCCAAGTAGTTCTGGAGCTTTGGCATATAATTATTTGTCAAAAGAAATTATTGCACTTGAAAAATAAAAATATAAAATTATGATAAAAAAAACAAGTTTGGGTACAGGTTTGTCTTCTTTAATTCCAAGCAAAATACCCAATCATTTAGCTGAAGCTAAAAGGACTTTAGATGCCGACGAGATACACAAGATTTCAGTAGATAATATAGTTCCAAATCCAAATCAGCCTCGCTATTATTTTGATAGAGATAATCTAAAAGATTTATCCGATTCTATTAAAGAGCACGGTATAATACAACCGATTATTGTTACCAGGCTTGCTGAAAATAAATTTGAACTCATTGCAGGAGAGAGAAGACTTCAAGCCTCAAAGTTGATTGGCAATAAAACCATCTCTGCTATTATCAGGATTGCATCTAATCAGGAAAAACTTGAACTTGCTTTGATTGAAAATATTCAAAGACACAATCTCAATTCAATTGAAGAGGCGAAAGCTTATAAAAAATTACAAATTGAATTTAATTTGACACAAGAAGAAGTTGCCAAAAAAGCGGGGAAAAATCGTTCTACTATAGCTAACACAATTAGACTGCTTGATCTGCCGATAGAAATACAAAGAGGATTGATTAGTCAGAAAATTACCGAAGGACATGCTCGCGCAATTTTAGCTCTTGCAAATCCAGAAAAGCAAAGGGCTCTTTATGAACTAATTTTGAAAAATAATTTAACAGTTCGAGCAACAGAGAATAAAGTTAAGGAGGTTACGGTGCATACATATAAAAGAAAGGTGCACACGCAGGCTGACCCGCGTATCCAAGATTTGGAGGATAATATTCAGCAAAAGCTCGGTACGAAAGTTAAAATTAATAAAAAAGGAGTTTCAGGAAAAATTACGATTGATTTTTTTTCAGAAGAAGAATTTGAGAAAATTATTCAGATTATCTCTTGTGATTAATAGAGATTAAAAGTTCAGATAGGAATAATTTTGCATCTATAATCAGATATAAAATTAGGAATAAATAAAACAGGGAATATTAAAAAATATTGCATAAATTCTTAATATTAGCCAGTATAATTGCTATTGACAGATATTCCTAGTGTGATATTATAATCCTAATAATTTTGCCCACATATATTGGGGCCTTTTTAATTGATAAAAACAAAAACATGACCAAGCAATTCATAACAAAGGAAGGATTAGAAAAACTTAAGCAGGAATTGATATATTTGAAAACTGAAAAAAGACAAGAAATATCAAAGAGAATTCAAGATGCAAAAGAACTTGGCGACTTAAGTGAAAATGCTGAATATTCTGAAGCAAAAGAGCAACAAGCCTTGAATGAAGGAAAAATTGCAGAAATGGAAGAAACTGTTAAAAACGCAAAGACTATAGACAATAATTATAACCCTGGTGTGGTAAATGTCGGATCAACCATCAAAGTAAATAATGGCAAGATTGAAAGGACATTTACGATAGTTGGTTCGAATGAGGCGAATCCGTCAGAAGGATTAATTTCTAATGAAACTCCTTTAGCAGCATCTTTTCTGGGACGGAAAGTCAATGAAAGTGTTGATGTTGAAACACCGAAGGGAAAAGTTAAATATGTAATATTAGCAATTTCCTAATTTAAATATATAAAAAAACAGTAATTTTTGTACTGTTTTTTTGATTATATATTCAGATTATATTAAATTGTTGCTTATAGCGATAATCCCTTTTTTTGGGATCATACTGAATACTTGTGGATTAATAGGCTAAAATAGAATATAATAGTAGTGGGAATTTATTATTAATTTTTACTACTATGATAATTAATGACAAAGCCCTTGATTTATTTTTGCCAGAAGGCACATTGGAGTAATTTGATATCAAAGACTGCTCAAAAGAAGAAAACGAAATTAAAATCATTTTAGAAGAAAAAATATTCCTCCGATTATATAGGAATTAAAAAATAAAAAAATAATATCAAAAGGTTTTTACGATATTACTATTACAGATTTTCCAGCAAGAGGACGAAGAACAAATTCAAAGTTTCGAAGAAGGAGATGGCAAGCAGAAGGTCAAAATGAGTTACTAAAAAGAGACATCAAATTATGTTTTCTCAGCACTCAATTAGACAAAGAATTTGAAATGCAGTACAAAGATTTTTTATCTGGATTTAGAAAATGAAGTCAGTTGGATCATACTGACAGATATATGTTGTTTCCTAAAAATATGGGAAAGAATCTGAGTATAGACGAATTCAATCTCTCTAACGGAGAACTGTATACAGTTGTTACTAACAAAAAAGTGAAAGGCAAAAAAGGAGCAATAGTTGCCATGATACACAGCACTAAAGCTTCTGAAATATCACCTATGACCTGTTCAAACGGAGATACAAAAAAAGCTTCTCGCTAGAAGCCGACATCTGTTATTCAAAACCAGAAGCAAATGGACAGACAGTCAGAAAGAGAGAGCTGAAATATTATTTAAAGAGCATTAGGAAATAGAAAAAAGCAGAAGTAAAAAGTTTGATAGTTTTGTTTTCTTCTTGAATCATACTTTTGCTTTGTTAAGAGTTTATTATACTCTTATCTTAGAATAAAATTGATATTTTAAAAAGAGATTTTGAGTTAATAATTTTAGTTTAATCGGCAACAGACCCTGTTTAGGATCGCCAAATTATATGCTTGATTAAGTTTACTTCACAGGTATTCTGTATAATCCAAAAATTGGAAGGATTTTTATTGGAGCTTCAAAAAGTAAGCAAAAATTTACCATTGCGATTCGAAATGCTCAAAATTGAAGATTTCCCCGCCGCCAAAATAAATGTTGAATTGGCACAAAAAGAAGGAAGAACAATACCGAACACTTCCCAAGAAATCTTTTTTGATTTGTGGTATAATAAGTTGCAGCCAAAATATTATTCAAAAGAGGAATTAAAGAAGTTTTGTTGCGAGATTGAGTTATAATTTGATTATCATGCTGAAGCTAAAAAAGAAGAAATATTTTAAAATCTGTTTCTGATATTTAGAAATTACGCATATCTTTTCTCAGTTTAAAAAGAATTTATTAAAAATGTTTAAAACCTGCTTTTTAATTAAGATAATAACTGACTTAAATAAAACATTAATATCATAAATCAAGAATATATGTCAAAAAAAATACGAGTAAGATTTGCACCGAGTCCAACTGGCTATCTGCATGTGGGAAGTTTACGAACGGTTTTATATGATTATCTTTTTGCCAAGCACAACGGCGGTGATTTCATCTTGCGCATTGAAGACACAGATAAAGCCAGATATGTTGAGGGTTCCATTGAAAATCTAGTGAAAATTCTTGATTTTATGGGTCTAGAGTATTCAGAAGGAGTATTTGTCAATCAAGACAATAAAACCTTTCAAAAGGGCGATTTTGGACCATATATTCAATCACTGAGACTGGATATATACCAGAAATACGTAGATGAACTCATAAAAAATGATTATGCATATTATTGCTTTTGTAGTCAAGAGAGATTAGGCAAAATGAGAAAAAATCAACGATTGCAAAAATTGGCTCCAATGTATGATAGAAAATGTAGGGGATTAAGCAAAGACGAAGTTCAAAAACTTCTGGAAGAAAAAACTCCTTATGTGGTTCGATTGAAAGTTCCGCGAAAAGGAGTTACAGAATTTGAGGATTTGATTTATGGAAAAATCAAAATTGAAAACAAAACAATTGACGATCAGGTTTTGATGAAATCTGACGGTTTTCCAACTTATCATTTGGCCAGTGTTGTTGACGATCACTTGATGGAAATTTCGCATGTCACTCGAGCCGAAGAGTGGCTTCCTTCAACTCCGAAACATATTCTTTTGTACAAAGCATTCGGTTGGGAAATTCCACAATTTGCTCATTTCACATTATTACTCAATCCAGATAAAAGTAAACTAAGTAAAAGACAAGGAGATGTAAAGGTGGAAGATTATCTCAAAAAAGGATATCTAAAGGAGGCACTGTTGAATTTTGTTTTACTCCTTGGCTGGAATCCAAAAACAGAAGAAGAGGTTTTCTCACTTAGTGAGATGATTGCAAGATTTGATTTATCTGGTGTCAATAAAACAGGAGCAATTTTCAATACTGAAAAACTGGATTGGTTGAATGGAGTTTATATACGAAAAATGGACTTAAGTGAACTGACAAAATTATGTGTGCCGTATTTGATTGAAGCGGAATTATTAGAAGAAGTAGGTGGTTCTAAGTACCAAGTATTAAGCACTGGCGAAGAAGTTGATTTTGAATATCTGAAAAAAATTGTCGCACTTGAACAAGAAAGAATGAAAAAACTTTCTGAAATAGGGGAGTCAGTGAAGTTTATTTTTTCAGAAAAACTTGATTACGAAAAAGAATTGTTAATTTGGAAAAAAATGACCGCTGGTGATGCGAAGAATAATTTGCAATTAATTTTCAATGAGCTAAGCAGTATAGAGGAAAAAGATTTTCAGAGCAATAAGTTACAAGAAATTTTAGACAGGCTAGTTGAAAAAAATAATCTCAAGAGGGGAGAAGTTTTATGGCCATTGCGAGTGGCACTGACCGGACTTAAGGGATCACCTAGTCCATTCGAAGTTGCGGAGGTTTTGGGAAAAGAGAAGGTTTTAGAAAGAATTGAGTTTGCTCTAGAATTATTAAAATAAAACGATGAAATGGAAAATGGATAGTTCGGAAATTAGATTCTGCTATTTTACATTGAACAAACTTAAAAAATATGCTATATTTAAGTAAATTGGCTTTTATAGATCACTTTTTATGATACTGAAAAAATTAAAAGCGAAAATAACATCAATATTGCTAATCGCATCATTTTTTTTGGTGCCAATTTCGAATATAAAAGCAGACCTCATAGATGAAATTGAAGAGCAAATCAATGAAAAAAGTGATACAATTAAAACCCTTGAAAATAAAGCAGAGGAATATAATGATATAATTAAAGATCTTCGCATACAAGAACAAAGTTTAGAAAATGAAATTGAGTTACTTGAAGCTCAATTGGCACAACTTGAAATTGAAGTGCAAACAACGCAATCAGAAATAGAACAAACAAATCTTGAGATAAACAACCTCTTACTGCGAATTCAAATCAAAGAAGAAGAAATTGAAAAACAAAAAGATATTTTAAAAAATCTTCTCCGACAAATTAACGACTATGACAAAGAAACTACACTGGAAGTCCTTCTAAAAAGTGAAGATTTTTCACAATTTTTTAATCAAGCAGATTATGTGAATACTGTTGGGGAGAAAATCAAGGACGCACTAGATAGATTGGGATTTATTAAAATTGAATTAGTCCAAGAGAAGGAAAAAGCAGATAAAAAGAAGACGGAGTTAGAAGAATTAAATACTAAACTTTTAGTACAAAAAGAAATTGTTGATGCACAAAAGAGCTCTCAAGAAGCTTTGCTTCAAGATACTAGAGGCAGAGAAGATAAATTTCAAGACTTATTGTTCAATGTCAGAAATCAGAAAAAGACAATTTTAGGAGATATTAACAGGCTTAAGAAAGATATGGAGGTTGAGATAGCAAAAATTGCCGCCTTGGCTGCCAGACCATCTGAAAATCTTGCCTCGACAAGCTGGTATTATTCTCAAAATGATCCGAAATGGAAGGATATGACGATTGGACTTTCGAATTCAACAATTGACGATTATGGCTGTGCGATTGCATCCGTGTCGATGGTGTTTAAATATTATGGTATTGATATTGATCCAGGCAGGCTTGCCAAGCAACCTATATTCTATCGTGACTTGATTAGCTGGCCAAAGCAGTGGAGATTTCTAGATTTAGTAAAAAATTCTTATCATATTTCTGGTGGACTTACTGCAGCTGATTGGAGCTTGATTGATCGTGAAATCGCTAGTGGCCATCCTGTGATTGTGTTTATCAAAGCTTTAGGAAGAGGTGCTGGACACTATGTTGTTATTCACAGCAAGGACTCTAAGGGATATGTTGTTCACGATCCCATAAAATGGAATGGTCAAAGTGGCGCAAATATCTATCTTTCGACGACACAAAAATATATAGGCTCTATCTATAAGACGAATACTATAATTGATCAATATATTATATATCATTAATATTTTGCGACATAAATAAGGAACCTCTGAAAAACACTACTTCTTAAAACCATTATAGCAAGGTCAAAGCAATCCTCGCATTCTTTTGGAATAAATTGATTATTTTTATTCTTTTCTCATTGCTTTTACCGCACTTAGAGACAATAATCCTATAAAAACTACAATACTCTTGTTAATTTCTTCCTGTTTTTAGAGAGTTTTTCAGAGGTTTCTTAAAATAAAATAAAAAAGAAAGTTTAGTAAAAGAGCTGTTTTTTTGTAAGTATAAAATTTATCAGCAGACTTTATAATTTAAAATAAAAAAAATCAGCTTGAGCTAATACTTGAAGCTCAAAGCCATTTAAAATAATCGATTACATTTAAATTAACAATTCGTCTATATATTGATGGATTGTTTCGTAAAAATGAAAAAATTTATTATCTAAAACAAAGATAATTGTCGCTGCTAGTAATCCTATTATTAATGCGGATAATTCAATATTTAAACTCGCATAATTATTAATATGACTAGCGATTATACTAGCGACTATTGATACTACTAAAAACACTATTGTTGCCATCGTGGCAAACAAAAAACAAAACTTTAAAATCCTACATATTCTTAATATCATTTCACGCACCTCCTTAATACGCAGAAGCTTATTTATTAATAAAAATAAACAAATTTCCACTTTTAAGGCTATTACTTTATGAGTATATTATAATATTAATTAAATGTCAATTGTTTATGCCTAGATTTTGCTTTCAAGATCAACATTGACAAAAACCATCGAAGTTATTTAAAAATAAATCATATGTCGTAAAACCTACCTTGTGCGACGTAATGATTGACTTTTAAATTTAATTTAGTTTGGTTTAGTTATTTTATCCCTCTAGACTCTCCTTCTCTGCTTTTTCAATTTGTTGCATTATAGATTTAAGCTCGGTAGTTTGATTTTCTAAGTCAATTAATAGTTCTGCTGATGTACTATTTATTTCCTTATGTTGATTTTTATCTTGTGCTGATGAAATGCTTGTTGATTTTATTTTTAAATTCTCGATACTGGTTGTTACTGCATTCAGTTCTTTTATCAGAAAATCTATATTGTCCCGAAATAATGGATGAATATCCATATCTTCCGCATTATCAGTTTTTTTTTCTTTTCCTGCAAAAACAGAGGATATATTAGCAATGAGCTTTAATGCAAATTCAGTGCGTTTTTTTATTGTCAATAATAGTTTTTTTTCGGTTGGTTCTTTTTTATCTATCTTCTTAATAAGTGCTACTTCTGCACTTTTTTCAATGGCTTTTAAGTCGGCAGTATTTTGAGCCTTTATTTCCTCCCACTTTTTAAACAGGGCGTTTTGTTCTGCTGTTGCCTTTTTGTCTAGACCCCATTTATCACTAGTTTCTTGTTTTTGTTTTGAAAGTTCTCCACTTTTCTGCATTTCTAAAAGCCTTCCGTAAACTTTCTCAACCGCATCGGGGCCAATATTAACCTCCACCCCCAATACTTTGTTTGAAGTTTCATGATTAGGCGCGTTTGTTGTAGCGAGATCTTCAGAATTTATTGTAGGCATTTTTTCTGTCATATATTTTTGGTTAAAATTCAACTTACCTTAATTTAACTTTATATTCGAAATAGGGATTTTTTTTAAAATATTCAAGCTTGAGCTTCCAGTCTAAATTTATGTCACTTAATTTTTTAATTTTTCTGCTAATTAATATTTTCGGATCAATGAAACGATTCTTTTTCTTCCAGGAATAATCAAACTCCTCCCCTTTTCCGACGATTTCAATTTTATGATAATCAAGATTTCTAATTTTCTTTATTAGTTTTGAGATATCTTTATCTTTTTTTTCTTCAATAATTCTTGTTACTTGACGGTCGTTTAAGGAGAATAAATCTTCTTTAGTGATGTAATTTTTCTCGAGACTCTTTTTGATAATTTGAGCAAGAATTTTGTGGTTTACGGTCCAAAAAGCAGAAGACCAAAATTCGTTATTTAAAACATAATATTGTTGGGAAAAAATATTTGCTATAAATGAATTATCAAAAACGAACTCCTCTTTTATGATTTTTAAGGAATTTATAACCATCTTGGATAATTGCACATTCATTCCCAAGGGATCCCGTAGGGTATAATCTATTCTGTCCGCTGCTATATCTGGTAATTCTTGATCAAGAAGAGTATGCTTTTTGTTGTTTATTATTTTATCTAAATTATAGCCATTTTGTCTTAAAATATCTCCAATAGTGGAATCTGATATTTTTTCAGAAAGAATGTCATCTGCAAATTCTTCATTGCCGTCATTAACAAAAATCAAATCAAGAACATGTGAGAACACTCCATGAGAAATGTCATGTAAAAGACCAGCGATACATTCATCTTTCCTAGCTCCAAATTCTCTTAGTAGATAATAAACTCCAATACTATGCTCATACCTACTTAGTTCTATGTTAGATAAATAACAGTGCTTAAAAACTCCGCACTGTGATATATTCTTCAGTCTTTGAAAATCATTGTCTTTTATGATTTTCTCAACTAGTTCGTCCTTAATCTCAATTTTACCCCAAATTTTATCTTTAATAATCATTAGTATATTTTATCCCTTTCTTCTTTCATGTAATAAATCCATTCTTCAAAAACTTCCACAAATGTTTTAAATGGAGCTTCAATAATAAAATCTAAAATAAAAACAAACAAGTTGATACTAGAAAGTTTTGTAGATAACCATTGTCCCATACTTAGAATCGGCATAGAAAAAATATCACTGGCGAAAGTAAAAACACCTTCTTTTCTTTTAAGAACAACAAGTTCTCTGGCATTCTGTCTGATGCGAATGCCAAAATAGCTGACCACGCTTACAAAGAATAGAAAGAGACCAATGCTCATAATATTAAATTCAATTAAATTTAAAAAATAGATAATAATGCCAAAGGACATTACAAATATTAATAAATAAAAGAACTTAAAAAATTTGTAAAACAAAGAGCTGTTATTTAGAGCTCCCTTTATTAAAAAAGGTGCAGCTGAATATTTTCCGTATATTACCTCTTTGATTCCCTGGATTATTAAGGCAGTATTATTTTTGCTTGGTACTTTTATTGTAATGACTACCAAAAGCATTAAAAGTGGTGGGAAGATAATGTTTATGCCAAGTGCAAAATAATTTATTTCTCCTATTATATATTTATCAAATGGTAATTCTAGTAAAATCGCAAGAATAATTTTAGTTAAAAATATATAGACAATACTTCTGGTAGCTGCTCTTTTTAATTTCACTTTTGCCTCTTTGTATTTTTTTATACAAGCCTCTTTCGCAGCGTCTTCAATGTGCAACGGATGCAGGAATATTTTATCGATATTATTTATGTTATTTACCATTACATTCTCTAATATCGTAAAGTAGGCAAGATTTTTCTTCACAAATCGTGAAAAATTTTCACCAAGAGGATTGTTTAGTTGTTTTTCGATATCTCCAATCAGCCAATCGATATTTTTTGATAGCTTTATTATTAATTCCTCAGATGGTGCAAAAAACCATTCTGGATGTTTCAGCTCGAAAATCCTATATCTGATTAAGGAAATATCTGATTTTGTAAGGTTGCGAAGGACTGCGATATATATCTGATAATTAAGATCTTCTTCGGTTAATAAGTTTTCTGAAATTTTAATTTTTTCCTTAATTACTTTTTGAGAAAAACTAACTAAGGCTTTTTCACTATTGTAGGGAGAGATTCTTTCCTCAATTTCGCAAGAAGCAATTCCCGTTAACCAGTCATATAAATAATCTGTATCTGAATTCTTATTATCAATAATTTCAGGTATATTATTGATAAGTAAAGTATATTTGTCTATTATCTCTCTTATTTGCTCAATTCTGATTTCAGGAATCGCATCATTGGGTAGATACCTTGCTCTAATTAACTCGTACATAAGAAATTTTGCGACATCTTTCTCATTTTTTTCGGTCATCAAGCGCCTTTTTAATATTCGCTTAATTGCAATTTTTCGCAGAAGATGATCTTCTTGATAATCAACAGAGTTTCTTATTTTTTCATACAAAAAAGCAACCTTGCTTGATACTTGGTGCACTTTTATTTTTTCTTCGTCAGTTTTATTGTATTTTTTGCTTAAATCTAAAGCATCTTTATATTCCTCAATGAAAACTTTCGCAGATTCAGATATTAGATTTGGCATATATTTGGATTATTAATGATAATATCTTAACATATTACACAATAATTGTCTATTATTATTATGATATTAAAATAGGTGCGATATTTGCAACGACACGCTTTATAATTTCGTCAATATGAATATTTTCCTCAAGAGATTCAATTTCATCTAACTTGGCTCTCGTCTCAGGATGTTTAGCAATCAAGAAACTACAACAGTCTTGATATGGTAATATCGAGATTTGAAATGTTTCAATTTTCTCTGCGATACTGATGATTTCTTGTTTGTTCATACCAATCAGTGGTGGAAATATGGGAAGTTTTGTCTTGTTATATATAGCTCCAATATTATCAATTGTTTGAGAGGCAACCTGACTGAGACTATCACCAGTTACAAGTCCTTTCCCTTTTTCTTTTTTGGCAATTTCTCCGGCTAATTGAAACATAATTCTACGATAAATTATCATGCGATCTTTTGAAGGAATGTTGGCGATAATTTCTTTTTGAAATTCTTCAAAGGGAATAATATAAAGTTTTGACTTTCCTTGAAATTTACACAATTGTTTTACTAATTTTACAATCTTATCTTGTCCGTCATTTTGTCCTGCAATATTTTTATTTTTAAAATGAACATAAATATTTTTTGCACCTCTTTTGTTCATCATGAAGCTGGCCACAGGGCTATCAATTCCTCCGGAAATCAAACTAATTAAATTGCCCGTAGTTCCAACAGGTAATCCACCAATTCCTATTGTTTTTTCAAAATATATATAACATTTTTTTTGTGAAATTTCAACAACCACTTCAAGATTGGGCTGATGCACATCAACTTTTAATTTCGTATTTTCCAGCACATACTCCCCTACTTTGGCATTGATCTGTGGAGACTTAAATTCAAATTTTTTATCAGAACGACGAGCTTCAATTTTGAATGTTTCTTTATTCTCAGTTTGTAAAAATTCGTTTAAAAGTTCTACTGTTTTTTTGTTAATTTTTTCTAAATCTTTTTCTTCTGAAACTGCAAAATGGAAATTTGCTATTCCAGGAATATTTTTTAATATCTCTCTTATTTTTTTTATGTCAGTATGATCATTTATATCAATGATAATTTTTCCACCTTCTTTATAAATATTATTATAATTTATTTCACTAATAAATTTCTTAATATTGGTTACGAGAGCGTTTTCGAAAAAAGTTCTATTACCCCCCTTGAGCGTGATTTCATCGTAATGGATTATTGCTTGAGTGTATTGCATAAAGTTTTTTTGTAAACAATATTATTTTAAATTTATATCGCAATCTTTATATATTTTTCTCATCTATTTCAAATCAAAGATTAAAGGAGGTCGCTATTCCATCACCGCCTCTTATCGGATAAATTTCATTAAAATAGAAATTGTTTTTAATTATAAAATTTTCTAGATAATCACTTAAACAACTTGTGCATAGAAATTGCTTTGACGTGATATTTTTACTACCATTATGCGTGGGATTAAAAACATGATATTTTTCCATTGGCTTAAACACTTTTCACAAATTATCACTTTCTTTTTAAATAAATTAAGCATATATTTTTTTATACTTTAAATTATGATTTTGAAACAAGTCCAAAACGACCTAAAATTACATCCCCGAAATTTCTCTCAATCTCTTAATTTTTTCTACTAAAACTTTCAAAGTAAAATCAATATCATCTTTGGTTGTCTCTTTCCCGAGCGTAAATCTGATGCTCGCATGAGCAATCTCTGGCGGTATTCCCATAGCCGAAAGAACATGTGATGGTGCGAGAGAAGATGAAGAACAAGCAGAGCCGGTTGAGATTGCAATTCCCTCTTGATCAAGCATCATCAGGAGGCTCTCCCCTTCCACGCCTTGAAAAGAAAAGTTGGCATTATGAGGAAGTCGAAATTCTCGCGAACCGTTTAGTCTCGAATTTGGAATTTCTTTTAAAATCTCTTCCATTAAATAATCACGCAGCTTTTTGACTTCATCTATTTTTTCTCTGTTTTCCAAAACCATTGAAATCGCCTTTCCAATTCCGACGATACCTGGAACATTGTGTGTTCCAGCGCGCAGATTATATTCCTGCTCCCCTCCCTGTTGAATTGACTTAATTTTTGCTCCGCGTTTCACATAAAGAACGCCGATTCCTTTTGGTGCATAAATTTTATGACCCGAAAGAGAAAGGAAGTCAACCCCAAGTTTTTCTACATCACAGTCCAGATAGTTTATAGCCTGCACGGCATCGGTGTGAAAATATATTTTTGGTAATTTTTGCTTTTCTCTCTTTGAATTTATATCTTTGATAATTTTTCCAATTTCTGCAATCGGCTGAATTGTTCCCACTTCATTGTTCCCATACATCACCGAAACTAAAACTGTATTTTCTTTTATGGCATTCCTGATATCTTCAGGATTAACGATTCCGTCTCTATTCACTTTTACAAAAGACGCTTCAGTAATTTTATCTTTTTGAACAGTTTGACAAGCATTTAGAACACAGTGGTGTTCAATGGCAGAAGTAATAATGTGTGGATTTTTAACCAGCGTTGCCTTAATAACCCCTTTAATCGTTAAATTATTGCTCTCTGTGGCTCCGCTCGTAAAAATAATCTCGCTTGTGTTACAATGTAAAAAATCAGCCACTTGCGAGCGAGCTTTATCAACCCCCTCCATCGCCTCTTGACCAAATTGATGAATGCTGGAAGGATTACCAAATTTATCTGAAAAATAAGGTAACATTTCCTCAAGTACTTTTTTATCAACGGGTGTAGTCGCCGCATAATCTAAATATATTTTTTTCATAAATATTGTATTAATATTAAGCTAATTATGACTTGTATTCTGAATTTGATTTACAATCATCAATCCATAACCATAAATTATTCCTATAAATCACTAAATATTTATATAAATTAAATAATTCAGGGCGAAATATCCAAAAGATTATGAATCAAGTTCAGAATAACAAGCACTAAAATCCCCAAACTCCTAAACTCAAACCCGTCATAATTACCCCCGCCATCATAACACCAATGGCAATCAATGGCAATGCTTTTTTATATGGAATTCCAAAGACAAAAGCGGCCATGGCACCAGTCCAACCGCCTGTTATTGGCAGAGGGATGGCGACAAATGTAATCAGGGCTAGTGCTCCCCATTTTTCAAATTTACCATTATATTTTTTTCGTGTTCTGGCAAAAAGCCAGGAAAAAAACCTATGGAATAATTTTGATTTTGCCATTAAATATTGCGATACAGGCTCTATGGCAATCAAGATAACGGCAACTGAAATTAAATTACCGATAACTGAGATAAAATATGCTTTCAGCGGGTCCATATTATAAAATCCGATAGCTAGAGGAATTGAACCTCGAAGCTCAGAAACGGGAAGCATTGACATGATAAAGGTGGCCATTTCAGGAGAGAAATAATCAAAAAGAAATTTAAAATACATTTTATTATATTATTATTTTCTTAACATCTCTGCCGATCTTTCTGGCAGCATTGAGCATACTTCTGTTCCAGTACTCAGTTCAAGTCCCGCCCAAGTATTTGTTTTAGGAAATATCTCAAAGTGCCAGTGATAATGATCATAAGTTTTTCCATCGCACGGTGAAGTGTGTAGGAACATATTATATGACAAATTATTGAGGTTTTCTTTTAATTTCGCCAGACAATATTTCATTGCCTCTGCTAGTTTAATTTTCTTTTCATCAGTAATTCGTTCAAAATAAGATAAATGTCTTTTAGGATATATTCTCATTTCGAATGACACTCTTGAAACAAATGGGCAAATAACAATAAACTCTTCATTTTCAAAAATTGTTCTTTTTTTGCTTTGATTTTCATAATCAATCATAACACAATGCACGCACTCTTTGTGAACATTGAAATATTTCTCGCTACCTTTTATGCTCCGATACACATCTCTGTCGATAATTGGCATAGCAACAATTTGACTATGTGGATGTCGAATAGATGCCCCAGCATCTTTGCCATAGTTTTTAAATATTGAAATATATTTAATATGCTTTTGGTTCATGAGAGAAATATATCTCTCTTGATAGGCATCAATCATTTCAGCTACTCTGATTACATCCATCTCAGCGATATCATCGGTATGGTTCTCTGTGATAAGAACTTCGTGATATCCAATGCCATCAATAACTTCAAATGGACCGTGCTCTCTTTTGTTCACATCTTTAAATGCAGATGATAAAGCAGGAAATTTATTTGGAAAAACTTTCAAGCTCCAATCCCCATCTTGTTTTGTATAAACCAAAACATCTTTTTCTTGCTCATCAACATTGTTTTTGCAAAAAGGGCAATGGTCCTTTTCCTGTTCTGTTTCTTTTTGGAGTCCTTCTTTTTTATTGAAATCTGGACGCTGACCTCTTTTTGTAGAAAATAAAACCCAAGTACCGCTCACGAGATCTTTTCTTAATTGGGAAAAGATTACCTCTCTTTTATTTTTCGTTGTCATATTTTTTTCTTAATAAATTTATTTTGATTATTATTAGTTCTTGAAAAGTTTTTATGTAATCAGATAATTTTACATTTGTTGCCTCTCTATTTTCCCACAAGACGGATGTGCTTTTTATCTTGAAACCATATTTCTTTGCCAGTACTAGTGTTTCAATGTCAAACCCCCAACCATTTATAGTTAGTTTTGGAAAAATCTTTCGTTTGGCTTCTTTTGAAAAAAGTTTAAATCCACATTGGGTGTCTTTGATTCCGGGGACTGCGAGGGCTTGAATTAATAAATTTCCAAAACCACCGAAGATTTCTTTGTAAAGTGACTGTCTTTTCTTAATGTTGCTTGCTTTTAATTTTCTGTTTCCAATTACAATGTCATAGCCATCTTTTGCGGAATTGATAAAATTATCAATGTGATTTATGGATGTGGAGCCGTCGGCATCCATGAAAATGGCATAAGATCCCTGAGAATTAAGCATACCCCTTTTAACGGAATATCCTTTCCCGAAATTATTTTCGTTTTGTAATAATTTTAAATGATTAATTTTTGATTGTAGTTTCATGACCAGTGCGGAAGTTTTATCTTCTGAGCCATCATCAATGACAATAATTTCAAAGCCATATTCTTTTTCTGCCAAAAAACGATTAACTTCCATTAAGGTGTTTGTAATCAATTTTTCTTCGTTAAAAGCTGGTATGATAACGGACAAATATATTTGATTTATTTCTTCCATTTTTTAATTGTTTTGTTATTATAATATATATGCAAGCTATAAGATATTTTAAATAAGTTTACTATTGATAAATAATTTTTCTTAATTTTACTATCTTTATTATACGACAAATAATCAATTTTATCCACTTTTGTATTTTTTTAATTTTATTTTATCAATGATTAGTAAAGATAAACAAGAAAATATTCCAAATAAACTTAAATACATGGAATACTGAAAACTTTGAGGTTCATAAGAAAATATAATCTCATGTTTTCCTTTTGGAATATATACACCTCTGAATGCAACATCTGTTGGATAAATTGTCACTTCCTCTTCGTCCAGATAGGCTTTCCAGCCCACATAAAACGAGTCTGTCAGCACTAAAAAGCCATCTCGCTTACTATCAGTTGAAATCTTCATTTTTTCAGGAAGATAAGAAGTAATTTCCGCAGGAACATATTCTGTCTTTGTTTGATTGACAAATTTTTCCATTTCATCATTCTTGCTTTCTACGATTGCCTGAAAGCGTGGATCAAATGAATCAGCAAGAAATTTTTCAACAGCCTCGAAATGATTATCAACAAATGCGAGATTATATACAATAAATGTTCTTGGTAGAACACCTTTATTTTCGTATATATTTATTTGCTTGTCGCTGTAAACTAAATCTAAATTTTGGTCTTCAGCTAAAATATCATTTTCGACATCGCTAATACTTTGAACAAAATATTTGACACCTAATAAGTCAAAAACCTTGTGCGAGAAGAAATTATATGTGTATCCTCCAAAATGTCTTTCGAATTCTTCATATCTTTGCGGTTTAATTATTTCATAGCCTCTTATATCTTGCAGTTTCCAAACCAAATTTGAATTTGGTGACATGGATGTGATGAAATTATTAACAGTAATTTTATAACTTGTAAATCTAAAATTTTCTGAATTATTCTGGAGATATTCAATTGCCGGTGTAGAAGGATATATATATTTTTTTTCAATTGCCGGGTGGTATTTTTGACCATATGAAAATAGTTCAATAATAATCAAAATGACAAGAACACCCTTTGCCAAATTATTTTCGAATGATTTTGATTTATATAGGACAAGAACTGAAATGACGAGATTTAAGAGAATGGACAATATAATTAGATATATTATTTTCTCACGAACTATTTCAAGAGGAATGCTAGTAAATGCATATTTTAACCATAAATAAGCAGAAACAATTGTAAATAATATAATCGATATATAAATTATGTTAAAGACTTTAATTTTATTTAAGAAGTTCCATTTTTTGTTGATAAAGTAATTGACTCCGTATCCTGCTAAAATGGCCATGGCAAAAACAAAAATAAATCTCAGACGCCCAATAATCAAAATATTAAAAACAGGTAGGTAAGCAACAAGTCTGAAAAATGGAAAAGAAGCGTAGATTAAGAATGATGAGAAGCCTATTGAAGCCCAAAAGAGGATGTTATATTTATTTTCCCTTTTTTGATTTTTTTGAAATATGCTGATAATTGAGATTAGTGCAAACACTAAAGGAATTATTCCGATATAGAGAGCAGTTTCGCTGAAATTACCAGCTCCCCAATAGGAACCTGTTGACGGATTGCCAAAAAAATCAGGAAAGACAATTAAGATTGCATTCTCTAGTGAATTTTTAACTTCTGTAATATTAGACCATCCGTTCCATTCGTGGCTCATTATTTCAAAAAAATTACTTTCTGCAAGTCCAGTTCTCCCCTTTTTCATTTCACTACTTTGCAGCAAAAATTCAGTTGTTGGGATAAGCTGCACAGATGCAATCATTAATCCTAAGAACAAGGAAATTACGACTAAAATTGACTTATGAAATATTTTTTTTCTTTTTATTTTAAGAAATAATTGTCGAAGAATATTAAATATAGTATAAATAGCACAGAGAAGTAACACAAACCATGAAATTTCAGGATTTCCTCCAAAAAATTGAAAACCAATTGAAAAAGATAGTATTGTCACCCACGACAAGCTATTTTTTTGAAATATTTTATCAATTGAAAGAAGAATTAATGGGAGCCAAATAAATGTACTTACGAGTGGATATCCGAGCCAGACAATCATTGGTCCTGAGAAAATAAAAGCTAAACTACTAGTGATACTTCCCAACACTCCTAATTTTAAATTTAAACAATATATATATGTAAAATAACCTGCCAGAAAAAGAGTGATAAATCCAGAAAAAAGCATAAAATCTTTTTCAGAAATTGTAAATATGTATGATAATAATTTTGTTATTTCAAAAATTGAAGATTGGCTGTTGGCTAGAAATGGTAAGCCGGTTAGGCTGTAGGGATTCCAGAGCGGAATTGAAAAATGACTGATACTCTCAATTGTATGTTGATACCAGGGATACATTTGATAGACTAAATCAGTAAGTAAAACATTCTTGGGCAAGGTGTTAATTTTACCATTGAAACCCCTATAAATGTTGTCCATATTATACAGTACCCCGGCTGGAACAATACTTAATCCGTATATAATCGGTTTGTAAAAAAATGCAAATAGTATTGTCAAGAAAAAGGTAATTGATTTTATAATGCCATGGTTCATAGTAGTTCTCGGTGACTAGATTATTTAATATTTGTATATTATCCAACCCAATATAAATTAGCAAACATAATCGTGTGGTATATTAAAAAGATTGTGAAAGTTATACTTATAATTACATGATGTAATTTATTTT
Organism: Patescibacteria group bacterium; assembly: GCA_019428855.1. GTDB lineage: Bacteria > Patescibacteriota > Minisyncoccia > JAHIHE01 > JAGLIN01 > JAHYJV01. The sequence goes on from JAHYJV010000003.1 coordinate 19,932, forward strand.
GACCGATTATTGCCAAGATAATAAAGGCTGGAAAAAGAACTAATACATATCGATTAAGACTAGCAACACTACCTGAAAGAAGTGGTATAACAATAGAGATAATCATATAAATAGCATATGATTTTCTCATTTTTCCCCAGACATAAACACTAATTATAGCAAAAATAATAAAATATGCTAATTCAATCAAATTGTTAAAATATGCCAAAGTAAAAAACATATTTAGATTGATAAAAATATAGATGATACTGTCAAATAATACATTCCAAATTGGTACAAAGTTTCTACCCCAATGGCTTTGAGCTGATATAAAAAGAAAAGGATTTTGATATTTGAGATTTAAAAAAAACATATAAGAAATTAGTCCCAAAGAAGACAAGTATATATAAAAAGCATTCTTTGCTCTTAGAGCCTTGATTCGGTAATTATTCTGATATAAATATTCTACTAAAATCGCTATGAATACAAAAATACCAGCAAACCTTGTTAAGCAGGCTAGGAAAACTGCCATTGCGGATGCCTTGTAATTGTTTTTTCGAACATAATAAAATGAAGCTAATGTCAGCATCAAAAATAAAGATTCTGTATAAATGCTTGCAAAAAAAATACTCATTGGAAAAATTAAAAGATATAACAATGCCCTACGCGATATTTGGTCGCTGTAATCCAACTTGATTAGTTTGTAAAAATAGAAAAGAGCAATGATAATTGCAAAATTCGAAATCAAAAATCCCGCTATCATGGTAGGATATTCAAAGGGAATGAAGTAGCTGAAAATTCTCATTAAGAACGGATATAAAGGAAAAAAAACAACACTATTAACCCATTCGTAGCCATGAGTCGCAATAAAATCGTAATGTGCAGAATCCCATCTATACCAAATATTAATTAAATTATAATTTTCAATATCAAAGAGCCAGGCAGATCTGTATGCACTGTTTTTAGTGATAAAAAAGATTGAAATCCAGGCAATAAAAAAAAGAGATATTCTCCAAGTAAGAAATAGAGATAAAATATATTTGATTTCTTTTTTCATGTATTTAATAGAATCTTTGATTACTTTATAGTGTGGTAAACTATGAATTTCAATTATGATTTTGCAAGTGAACACGGAAAAAGTTATATTCTAAGCATTTTTTAGTAGTAAAATTATTTTTTTTAGTTTCTAGGCAATAAGTCAAACTGTCTGATCGAAAATTAAATTCAGTTTGCATTGATTTTAGGTTGCAAATTCACTAATACCAAATAATTTATATGAAATAATGGTGAGCCATATAACATAAGGTGGTTTTTCAAACTATAATTCTCCTAAGTAGTTTAAATTTAACCAATCATTGCTTGCAAGTCCCTCTTTAGCAATTTGACTATAGTAGGATTCATTCCAATTACCAATAGAGCCTGTCAGTTCTTTGCGTTATCTAGGTAATCTTGAAGGATAATTCTAGCAGCTTCTTGATCAATAACTTCTCTAAAGTCCTCTCTCTTAACCCCGGCATTTAAAAGATTTTCTTCTGCCATTTTTGAGGTGTAAACTTCGTTCATAGTTGTAATTGAAATATCCAAGTCCTGAGATAAAGTATCTATGAAAATATTAGTTTTTTGTTCCTGTTCGCTTTTAGTTTTTGATCCAATCGGAATACCAATTACAATTTCAGTTACATTATTTTCTGAAATTATTTCTTTTATTTTTTCAGCGGAACTAATGATAGATTTGTTTTCTAGCGTCAAAAAACGGCTGGCTAATTTTTGATCAATGTCTGAGATTGCCAAGCCAATTTTTCTATCTCCATAATCTATGGCAAGTATTTTCATAAAAGTCATTTTAAACTGTAAAAACTAGAATATTCAATGAGGGTGGTAGGTAACTTTTTTTTGGTACCTGTCACTAGAAAGCACTTTCTAAATCTAATTTATTTCTGTCAATATTATACATCCCTCTTTTGTTACTGCTATTGTATGTTCAAAATGAGCGGATAATCTCCCATCCTCTGTTCTAATAGTCCAGTCATCATCGTCACAGCTAATATTGTAGTTTCCCATATTAATCATCGGCTCTATGGCGATTGTCATTCCCTCACACAGCTTCATCCCCTCTCCTTTTTTGCCAAAATTTGGAACTTCTGGGGATTCATGAATTGATCTTCCAACTCCATGCCCAACTAAATCACGAACTACTGAAAATCCATTCTTCTCAGCATAATTTTGAATTGCAAAACCAATGTCTCCTATTCGGTTCTCAGGCTTAACTTCGCTAATTCCCTGATATAATGAATTTCTGGTAATCTTTATCAGTTTTTCAGTTTGTTTATTTATTGTTCCTGCTCCGACGGTAATGGCACTGTCAGCATGAAATCCGTTATATTCTATGCCAAAGTCAATACTTACTATGTCTCCGTTTTTAATTTCTTTGCCAAAGGGAAATCCATGAACAATTTCATCGTTTAAAGAAAAACAAATAGCAGCAGGAAATGGGACTCCATCATTGTGAATTTGATAATTTTTAAATGAAGAAGTGACTCCGTATTTTTTTATTTCTTTGAGAGCTAACTCTTCGATTTCATCTCCATAAACTCCAGGTGCAACTTTTGTGCCAAGCAATTGCAGAATGATAGCCATGATTTTACCAGCTTCTTTCATAATTTGAATTTCAGCTTTTGATTTGAGGTTGATTTTCTGTCTTGTCATAATTTTAATTTATTGTTAGGGAATTGCAATATTTTTTTCTGATCTCTGAAATTTTTTGGGAGCTCTTGAAACTAAAGTGTGAAACTTAATTTTTTAAAATAAAAACAGTTCCTTTTTATGTTGCTAAATAAATTTACTTTATCATTAATTTAATTTTCATTTCCCGAGGCATTTTTTCAATGGCATATCGCAGTGCTGTTCTTGGCATTATCTCCTTGTTCATATTTATAAAATTAAATACTTCGTTCAAATAAAATTTACTTGCTTCTTTTAGCATCCAACCATAACCTTTCTGAACTAAATTATCAGTATCTTCAAGAAGAATGTCGGCAATAGCAAAAGAATTTTTTAGATATTTCTTTTTTCGCAGTGAATAGATTAAACAGACCGCGGAAGATCTTCTTTTCCATCGATTCTTAGATTTGGCCCATTTTTCAATTTCTGGCAAAAATTCTGGAAACTGAAAGATAAAATGTCCTAAAGCATGAGTGCAAAGATCATCACATTTAATCCAATTTAAGACGTATTTATCAATCCAGAAATCAAATAATTTAAAGTCTCGCCCATCGCATTGATTTTTAATCCTAAACATCCAATCAAAGGCAATTATTGATTCTTCAATATAACCCGATTCCAACATTTCGTCACACAACGAAATAATTTCTTTCTTTTTCATTGTCTTAATTTCGGAAAAATATATCTTGCTAATATTTCTCACTATCGGCACTTGAACTCCATATAGTTTTAGCTTTTCTTTTGAGAATTTAGAGCTATTGTTTTTATATTCCTTATCAATATTGTCTTTTAATTCTCTTTTGATTTTTGTAATAATAACTTTCATATTTTAATAATACATTAATGTCGAACATCGCATTAATAAATCTTATTTAATATAACCTAAAATTTCTTTCTTTATTTCCTCGATAGGTCTTTCTCCGTTAATTCTGATAATCATTTTTTTTTGCTTATAATACTCAATAACTGGCTTCATATTTTTTTCATTCCATTGCAACCTGTTTAAAACTTTTTCTGGAGCATCATCTTCTCTTCTGTAAACATCGCTCCCGCAAATCGGACACTTGGATTCTTCTTCACTTAAATCTTTGCCAACAATTAAAGGATGTGCATTTTTTTTACATAACTTTCGGCTTGAAATTCTTCGCATTGATTCTTCTTTGGAAACATCTATATAAAAAATATAATCAATTTTTCTATCAACAGATGGAAGTTTTTTATTCCAAAATTCAGCTTCTTCAAGAATCCTCGGAGTACCATCAAAGATAATTCCTCTGTCCTTATCAAGTTGATCTATTTTCTGTCTTAATATATTTTCTTTCATAAAATCCCACGGCACAATATCTCCTTTGATGTTTATAATTTCATTAATTTTCTGGCCGGTTTTGGTATCTTGTTTTGCTATCTCACGCAAGATTGAACCAGTTTCAAAAATCTGCAAATCATATTTCTCTGCCAAAAATCTTGCTTGTGTTCCCTTGCCTGAACCCTGTGGACCCATGATAATTATGTTGATATTTTTTTTCATTGATTATTTATATTATTTATTAATTTCGATATAGCTAATTATATCTTGAAAAACTTTTTCAATGGACTGATTACCGTCAATCTTAATTAATCTATCATGAGCTTTGACATAATCCAAAACTTCGGAAGTTTTACTGTGATAATCAGCTAACCTTTTTTTAATACTCTCTATGTTTTCATCTTTTCTTCTTTTGATTATTCCAGTGCAAGCTGGACATATTATTTCTTGAACTTCATCTTCAAGCACCACAACTTTTTCACATTTTTCACATGTCCCTCTTTTGAGCATTCTCTTGATTGCTTCCTTGTCGGAAATATGTATTAAAAATATATAATCAAGTTTTCGCTCAAGCTTTGCCAGGACTTTATATAAATTCTTGATTTCCGGCAACATTCTGGAAAAATTTTCCAGCATCAGACCTTGATTTTTATCAACTTTATTAAACTCTTCTTCTGTCATTTGAAAAATCCATTCTGATGGAACAAAACCTTCATTCATGGCTGCTTGCACCTTTTTTCCAAACGCTGTCTTCTCCATAGCCCACTTTCGAAGTATGGCGCCGCTTTGCAATCGTTGAAGATTATACTTTTCTGCCAGTATTTCAGCTTGTGTCCCTTTTCCAGATCCCGAAGGTCCAAAAAATAATATATTCATTGGTTTATTACTTAACATGATAATTCTTTATAAATCTATTAATTTTATCAGAAATTTTTAAGGTATTAAATTCATTTTGTTCTCATTTTTTCATATTCTTAAAATATTTTCTCAAACCCCTTGATGTCCTTCCCCACAGGTTGCCTTTCTGATTTTTTTTGGTTTTGAGAATTTTTTTATTATAAGAAAGTTTAATAGTGCTTTTCAAAATGACCCGAATAAAATTCAGGCCATCGAGATATATTTATAAGCTGTAAATTTTACTATAATTCTTCATAGTCACGCATTGTCAGTTGAGAGTCAATTTGACGAATAGCTTCTAGGACAACTCCAACAACAATTAAAACAGAAGCACCGCCGATAGCCATGTTTGAAACGTTAGTTACTGCCTGTCCGATAAATGGAAGAACAGCAATTAATCCTAAAAAGAAGGCTCCAATAAAGGTAATTCTTCCTAAAACCCTTGCTAAGAATTCTGCTGTATTTTTACCTGGTCTTATTCCTGGTACAAAACCACCATGCTTTTGAAGATTATCCGCCACATTATTTGGATCAAAGACAATAGAGGTGTAAAAATAGGTAAATAGAAACACAAGAACAAAATACAACACACCATAGATTAGATTGCCCGGCTGGAGGGCATCATTAATAAAAACCGCGACACTTCTGATAGTTTCATTTGAACTGGCCACAAAAAAAGAGGCAACAATTCCCGGGAAAAGCATCATAGACATTGCAAAAATCAAGGGAATCATTCCAGCTGAATTAACCTTTAAAGGCAAGAATGTTGAGACGCCTCCGTATGTTTTGCTTCCTTTTACTCTCCTCGCATATGAAACTGGTATATTTCTTTGAGCCTCTGTTATAAAAACCACACCGACAACAACTACAACTGCCATGATCAGTAGGCTGATTATGGCAGGTATTTTATCGGGTGATATATCGATTTCAACCAAAATTTGTTGGACGGCTCTTGGAAGTCCAGAAACAATACCCGCAAAAATTATCAATGAAATTCCATTTCCAATTTTCTTTTCAGATATTAATTCACCAATCCACATTAAAAAAACAGTACCGGCAGCAATTAGAGAAATTGCAACAGCCATTTCAAATTTATCAATATTTCCTATAATACCTTGGCTTTTCAAGAGCGTTATCATTGCAAAACCTTGAAGAGTCGCCAAGGGTACTGTTAAATATCTTGTATATTGATTGAATTTTTGTCTTCCAGCTTCACCTGATTCTTGGTATAATTCTTTGACCTGAGGAAAAATCATGGTCAAAAGTTGCATGATAATAGAGGCTGTTATATAGGGACCAATACCAAGCATAACTAGAGAAAAGTTTTCCATACCACCACCGGTAAAAGCACTTAATAGCCCGAGCAATTGATTAGAGTTAAAAAAATCACTTAATTTTTGTGGATCTACAATTGGAATTGGAATATGAGCTGCAATTCTGAAAATTATAAGCATTACAGCAACATAGATTATTTTAGCTCTTAATTCTTTGTCTTTAAAAACTCTAATCAGTTTTTTTAACATATGCTTATTTTTTTATTGGCTATTTATTATTTTATTGTCCCACCAGCATTTTTTATTTTTTCTTCGGCTTTTTTTGAAACAATACATTCCTCTACGGTTATTTTTCTGGTTATTTCACCATTACCAAGAATTTTTACCTTGGGTTTAATCTTCGTAATTAAGTTCCTGCTCATTAAAATTCTGGGGCTGATAATATCACCATCGTTAAAGTTTTTTTCTAAACTAGAGATATTTACAATGTTATTTTTAGCATATATACTCTTAAATCCCCTTAATTTAGGTGTTCTGCGCCAAAGTGGAACTTTCGTTCCTTCAAAAGCCTTTCCCTTGCCACCACCAGATCTTGCTTTCTGACCCTTTGTTCCACGCGTAGCAGTAGTGCCATGGGCACCACCTCTTCCCACTCGTTTTTTAGCTTTTTTCTTACTTGGTTTTAATTGATGTAACTGCATAAAATTAACTGCTAGTATATAATGAATGAATAAAATAATTTATTTTTTTATATCAGCTTTTTCTTGATTTTTGTAGTATTATCTTTCTTGGTGTCATCTTTTACCGCTTTTTTTTCGGTGACGCTTTTTACTTTTTCTGTTTCAGATTTAAAATCTTTTGTTTGATCCACCCCTTCTCTCTTTTCGTCCTTTGGCTTATCTTTTCTCTCATTTTTTATTATCTCTTCCCTTGTTTTTTTGACTGAAAATTGTTTCAAGGCTTCAATTGTTGCCCGAGCATTATTAAGTTTACTTTTCGCACCAAGCATTTTTCCAGAGATATCACTAATACCAGCCAAACTGATTACGGTTCTGACAGCTCCACCAGCTACAACTCCATTACCTTTTGCGGCTGGTTTTAGAATTATCTGTGAACTTCCAAGTTTTTGATCAACCCTATAAGGGATTGTATTGCCAGTAAAGTTTAGCTTTATCATATTTTTTTTAGCATCTGCATAGGACTTTTCTGTTGAAGATTTCATGTCTGGTCCTTTCGATACTCCGACTCCTACTTTTCCTTTTCGGTCACCAATCACAACTACTGTCCGGAAACTAAATCTTTTACCACCTTTTACAACACGTGTAACACGTGCAATATCAATAACCTTCTGATCAAATTCAGGTTTTTCCTTTTTTTTCCCTTGAAATGGTTTTTTCTTAAAGGTATTCTTTGAGCTAAAATCTTCTTTTTTATCCATGATAATTTAAAAAAATTATAATTTAAATAAACTAAATAACTAAAATATTAATCCGCCTTCTCTTGCTGACTCGGCCACTGCCTTAACTCTGCCATGGTATTTATATCTTCCCCGGTCAAACACGACCTTGGTTATTTTTTTCTCTTGTGCTTTTTTGGCAATTAACTTTCCCATTTGCTTCCCAACATCAGTCTTGTTGAGTGGCTTATCTAATTCCTTTACATTAACACTTGCCAACGTTTTGCCAGTTTCATCATTGATGATTTGAACAAACATTTCTTTATTACTTCTAAAGACACTCAAACGAGGGACTTTAGAAGTTCCAGATATTTTTGAACGTACCCTAGAGTGAATTCGTAATCTAACTTCATTCTTTAATATTTCCTTATTTTTCATATACCACTATTATATAATTTAATTTAACTATTTGTCCGATCCGGCAACTTTTTTACCAACCTTTCTTCTAACTTGTTCTCCTACATATCGAACACCTTTTCCTTTATAAGGTTCAGGTTTTTTCTTGCTACGGATTTCAGCTGCAATCTGTCCTACTTTTTGCTTATCTATACCCGTTACGGTAATTATATTTTTTTCAATACTAAATTCAATTCCTTCGGGTGCTTGAAAAAATATAGGATGAGAAAAACCTAAAGATAATTCAATGTCTTTTCCTTTTTGAACTACCTTATATCCCACACCCTGCAATTCCAATTTCTTTTCATACCCCCGAGATACACCTTCAACCATGTTAGCAATTAATGCCCTGGAAAGACCCCACAGTTCACTAGTTTTTTTTGTCTCTTTTTTTACTGTCAATATAACATTTCCATCTTTAATTTCTATATTTATCCTGTGGTCAAAACTGCTAGACAATTCTCCCTTAGGTCCTTTTGCTGTAATATTATTTTCATCATTAGTTATGACAACTCCAGATGGTATCTCAATTGGTTTTTTTCCTATTTTACTCATAAGGCTTATATTATATTAAATCCTATTAATTTCAAATTACCAAACTTCAAAAACAATTTCACCGCCAAGCCCTTCTTTTTTGGCCTGGACATTCGTCATTACTCCCTTAGATGTTGAAATTACAGAAATTCCATAACCACTTAATACTTTTTTAACATCTGTTTTACCTAAATACTTCCTTTGTCCGGGTTTACTAATTCTCTTTATTCCTTTGATTGCATATTGATCTCCATCTTTTCTTAAAACAATTTCAATTGTTACTTTCACACCCTTCTTATGCTGAATAACATCTTGAATATAGCCCTCTTTTTTTAAAATTTTAGCTAAGGCCAACTTAAACTTCGAAGAAGGCATCTGTAATAGTGCATGATTGGCTCTTTGAGCGTTTCTAATTCTTGTTAGCATATCCGCTATTGGATCTGTTATTGTCATAATTGAAATTTTAACTTTAAATAGTAAACAAATAGATTAAAATAATTTTCCTACCAACTACTTTTTTTCAAACCTGGAATCTCACCTGAACTGGCCAGCTCTCTAACACAAATTCTGCACATATCAAACTTCCTCATGTATCCATGTTTTCTACCACATTTCCAACATCTCCGCACAAGACGTGTTGAAAACTTTGGTTTTTTTAGTGCTTTTACGATTAATGCGAGTCTTGCCATAGTTATATATTAAAATTGAATTAATTTACAGATAAAATTATTTTTTAGTATCAGTAATCGGAAGACCTAGACTTTTTAATAATTTATATGCCTCTTGGTCTGTTTTGGCAGTTGTTGTTAGATTTGCTTCTAATCCGAATATAATCTTTATGTCATCCTTATTAATTTCTGGAAATATTAAATTTTCTTTTATACCAATATTGAAATTTCCGTGTTTGTCAAAAGACTTTTTACTAAGACCTCTGAAATCTCTCACTTGAGGTAGCGCAATATTTACCATTCTATCAAGAAATTCATACATTCTGGCTCCTCTCAAAGTAACTCGTACTCCTACTGGCATACCAATTCTCGTCTTAAAGTTTGAGATAGCTTTCTTTGCTTCAGATACAACTGGCTTTTGTCCAACAATATTCTCAACTTCTTTTATAACTCTATTTAAGTTATCCTTATTATCTCTCACAATTCTCCCAACTCCAACATTAACAACGATTTTATCGAGCTTTGGAACTGACATAATGCTTTTGTATCCAAACTCTTTCATCATTTCTGGTACAATTTCATTAATATATTTTTCTTTTAGTCTTACTTTATACATATATTCTTCAATTTATTTAGATTACTTTTTAACTTGAATTGCAATATCTTGCTTACATTTTTTACAAATTCTATGTTTTTCACCATTTTCTAATACGAGATATCCGATTCTAGTTTCTTTGTTACATTTTGGACAAATCAAAATCGCATTTGAAGCATTAATCGGAGAAGCTGTAGTCACTGTTTGTCCTTGTTCTCCCTGCTTCTTTGATTTTACATGCTTTTTTACAAGATTGACACCATCGACAATAATTCTATTATTAGCTGAGATTATCTTCGTAACCTCCCCTTTTTTATTCTTGTCTTTTCCGGCAATTATTTTTACTTTGTCGTCACTTTTAATTTTCATATATATTTATCATAATTTATAATACTTCTGGAGCCAGTGAAACTATTTTCATAAAACCCTTATTTCTTAATTCTCTTGCTATTGGTCCAAAAACTCTCGTAGCCTTTGGAGTAACTTTGTCCTTATCCACCACCACAACTGCATTGTCATCAAATCTTATATATGAACCATCTTTTCTTCTATAATCTTTTTTCTGTCTTACAATTACAACTTTAATAACCTCTCCTTTTTTTACCTGTCCTCTTGGTTCAGCCACTTTTACAGAAGCAACAATAACATCTCCGATATAAGCATATCTTTTTTTTGAACCACCAAGAACTTTAATACACTTTACCAATTTTGCCCCTGAATTGTCTGCAACTATAAGTTTGCTTCCTTGTTGAATCATATATATTATTTAAACTTTTAAAATTCTATGAGTTAATTTTTCCTGCAATCCATTTTTTGTCCTTGCTTATGGGTTTTGTTTCTTCAAGAGTAACCTTGTCTCCAATTTTAAAGATATTATCTTCATCGTGGGCTTTATATCTTTTGCTGACCTTATATTTCTTTCTATAAATTGGATGCACTTTCAAGCTCACAACTTCAACAACAATAGTTTTGTTCATCTTGTCACTCACCACAACCCCAAGCTTTGTTTTTATAGTTTTCTTGCTAATAATCTTTTTTTCCATATAATTTTATATTATTTTTCGCTTTTTTTAGAATTTATTATCCTTTCCTTCAAGGTCGACTTAGCTCTCGCAATAGTAACTTTTGTTTTCTTTATATCAGAATAGTCCTTTAATTGTTTATTAGCAAGAGAAAATCGAAGCTTATTAAGCTTTTCTTTGCTTTCTTTTATCAATAACTGTAATTGATTTTCTGATTGTTCTTTTAATTCTTTAATATCCATATTTTAGCTTAATTATTTTTTGAAAATTAATCTTCTTTTGTCATGAATTTTGTCTTGATTGACAATTTGTGACTAGCTCTTCTAAATGCTTCTCTGGCAATTTTTTCTTCAACTCCATCCATTTCAAAAATAATTTTTCCTGGTTTCACAACTGCTGCATAATGATCGAGACTTCCTTTTCCACTACCCATGGGAACTTCTGCCGCCTTTTTTGTAATTGGTTTATCAGGAAATATTCTAATCCAAATCTTTCCACCTCTTTGAACATATCTGGTCATTGCTCTTCTGGCTGCCTCAATTTGCCGTGATGACACCCAAGAAGTACCGAGAGATTTTAGAGCGAACGAGCCAAAGGAAATTGTACTTCCTCTATAAGCTTTTCCTCTCATCCTTCCCTTCATTTGTTTTCGGTGTTTAACCTTTTTCGGCATTAACATAATTTTGAATTACAATTGATTATATTTAGTTACTTTTTTCTTCAAAAATCTCTCCTTTGTTTATCCAAACCTTAACTCCGATAATTCCATAGGTAGTGTTAGCTTCATATTTTGCAAAATCGATATCTGCCCTAATTGTTTGTAATGGAATTTTACCTTCACTTAACCATTCAGTTCTTGCCATTTCTGCTCCATTTAATCTTCCGGCTACTGAAACCTTAACTCCTTTTGCTGTACTATTTCTCATTGTTTTTTCCATTTCCTGCTTTAAAACTCTTCTAAAGGGAGATCTTTTTTCAAGCTGTTCCGCAATCGATTGGGCGACAAGTCTGGCACTTAATTCAGAATTTCTAATTTCAATAATATTAACTTTTATTTCAGTTGTCTCATTTAACATTTTCTTTATTTCGTTTTTTAATTCTTCGGCTCCAGTTCCGCCTCTACCAATTATAATTCCAGGTCTTGCTGAATAAACATTGACAACTATGCTGTTAGCAGATCTCTCAATTATTATATCTGCGACTGCCGCTTTTTTTAATTTCTTTTCCAAAAAGCGTCTAAGTTCGATGTCTTTTCTGAGATATTCGCAGTATTTATTATCGTTAAACCATTTAGACTTCCAGCCTCTGATAATCCCGAGTCGATGTAAAAATGGATTTATTTTTTTTCCCATATTAGAGTTTATTATAAGATTATTTATTTTTTAGTATTTAAAGCTTTGCTCTTATCTTCGTTTTCTTTTTTTTGAAAAATTTCATTGACTTCTGGTTTTACAGCTTCTTTCTTTGCATCATTCTTAGGTTCTTCTACGACCTCGTTCTTGTCAGCTGGTTTTACTTCATTCTTTTCTCCTTCTAATACAATTGTAATATGACTAGTTCGTTTGTGAATTGCAGAAGCTCTTCCCATTGCTCGGGGTATCCATCTTTTCAAGGTCACACCTTCGTTTACAAAAATCTTAGAAACATATAAACCTTTATCAGATAAATCAAAATTATGCTTTGCATTGGCGATAGCCGAATTCATAAGCGTCAAAATTGGATCTGATGATTTTTTACCTAAAAACTCGAGTTGAATTTTTGCCTCATCAACCTTCATGCCTCTAATGACATTTGCTACTAATCGAACTTTTCTGGGAGAAGTTCTTAAATTTCTTAGATGTGCTACAACTTCCATATATTTAAAATATTCTGATAAAAACTTATTAGGCATTATTTACTTGATTTTTTTTCAAGATCTTTTTGCATTTTTCCACCATGTCTTATGAATTTTTTGGTTGGTGAAAATTCACCAAGTTTATGTCCTACCATATCTTCAGTCACAAAAACATCAATATGTTGCTTTCCATTATGAACTCCAAATGTAAAGCCTACCATTTTTGGAGAAATTGCAGAACTACGAGCCCATGTCTTGACAACGCTCTTATCGCCAGCTTTAAGCTTGCTAATCTTTATTAATAATTTTTCGTCCACATAAGGACCCTTCTTTAATGATCTTGACATACAATGTTAATTAACTTTTTACTTCTTCTTTTGCAGTTACGATTTTCTTCTTATATTTATTTAAAACCTTGTTTTTTCTTCTAGTCTTGTAACCAAGTGCTGGCTTGCCCCACGGTGTTTTCGGATGCTTTAATCCAATTGGTTGACATCCTTCTCCACCACCATGTGGATGATCAACTGGATTCATGGCACTTCCTCGTACATGTGGTCTTCTACCCATCCATCTTTTTCGACCTGCTTTCCCAATTACAATTCTGTTATGTATTACATTACTAACTTGACCAATAGTTGCAAATGCATTTTCAGGTATAATTTTAATTTGCCCTGATGAGAGGCTAATGTGAGCATATCCACTTTCAATGGCCATCATCTTTGCAGACGATCCAGCGGACCTTGCAAGTTGAGAACCTTTTCCAGGAAACATTTCAATATTATTAATTATAGTACCAGATGGAATCTTATTCAAGGGTAATCTATTTCCGATTTTTACGGGTGCATTTACTGAAAAAATGATTTTATCATCTCTTTTTAAACCTTCAGAAGCAACAACATATCTTTTCTCTCCATCAACGAAGGCAATTAAAGCGATGAAAGATGTTCGATTTGGATCATATTCGATTGCTTGAACTCTGGCTTCTATATCTAGTTTATTCATTTTGAAATCAATAATCCTAAATCTTTTTTTTGCACCACCACCCCGATGCCTTGTTGTGATTTTTCCAGCACTTCCCCTACCCACTTTTCTTGTCTTTTTTTCCAATAAGCTTTTTTCAGGAGCTTTTTTATCTAGTGTTGAAAAATCATAACCTGTCATTCCTCGTTGTCCTGGTGTAGTTGGTTTGTATATTTTAACTGCCATATAATTCAAATTAAATCTATATAATTATTTATCACTATTTACTCTCTTTCATTAGTTCAATTTTGTGCCCTTTTGCTAATTTTACCATAGCCTTTCTATAACCACTCTTCACTCCCATTCTGCCTCTAAATCGTTTAGTTCTAGAGGGAACATTTATAATATTTACACTAACAACTGACACTCCGTATATATTCTTTATAGCTTTTTTTATTTCAGATTTATTTGACCGTGCTGAAACTATAAATACATATTGATCGATTTGTGAAAGGTTGAATGTTTTTTCTGATATATGAGGTTTAACAATCATATCAAAATATTTATCTGGCATTTTTTCTATTGGAACTCTCTTTACTTTTGCAGTAGATTTTTTTATACCCTTCTCAGATTTAGGAGATTTCCGAGAGCTATCTTTAGCTGAAATATTTTTTGAACTTCTAGAAACCTGCTTATCAGCAATCTTCTTTGGTTCCCCCTTTTTTTTAATTTTATTTAAAATTCCCATATTATTTCTTAACATTAATGAACATACTTTTAATTTTTTCAATTCCACCTTTATTAATAATCAATGTTTTATTCCTTAATAAATCAGATACATTTAATGAATCACTAGCGATAATATTAACATTTGATATATTATCTATAGATTTCAATACATTTTCATCTTTTTTATCTAGTGATAGTAGTGTTTTTCCGGTAATTTTTAAATTTTTTAATGTATTATTCATTAATTTTGTTGATATTTTTTCAAATTTAAAATCATCAATAACAATCAACTCATTGTCTTTAACTTTTGAAGACAAAACCATTAACATCGCCTTTGTTTTCATCTTTTTATTAATTCTTTTATTGAAATTTCGTTCAGATGTTGGCCCAAAAGTTACTCCCCCACCCTTCCAAATCGGAGATCGACTCGAACCATGTCTTGCTCTACCTGTACCTTTTTGCTTCCAAGGTTTTTTGCCACCACCTCGAATCTCTCCTTTGTCTTTGGTATCAGCCAAAACTTGTCTTGAATTTGAAATATGTGCTATATAGGCTTGATGAACTAAATCATCGTTAAGTGCCAATCCAAAAATCTCTTCTGGGAGTTCCATATCTCCTGCTTCATTCCCTTCTTTGTTGTATACCTTAACCTTTATCATAAATTTAATAATCTAATTATATTTTAATCGCTTAACACTTTGATAAGCGAACCGATATTACCAGGTACGGATCCTTTAATTAATAACAAATTTCTTTCCTTATCGATTTGAACAATTTTTAAGCCTTTTTGCGTCACATTCACACCACCCATTCTTCCTGCCATGCGTTTTCCCTTAATAACATGTTCCGGAAATGCACTTCCAATAGAACCACACTTTCTGTTGCTATGCTTTTGACCATGTGAAGCTGGTCCACCTTTAAAATTATGTCTTTTCATAACCCCTTGAAAACCTTTTGATTTTGAAACTCCACTTACATGGACTTCATCACCTACCTGGAAAATGGATACATCAATTTTGTCACCTTTCTTATATTCTGTATCGCTTCTCTCGGTTCTAAATTCTTGCAGGTATCTGAATTTTCCTAAGTCTTTTAAATGTCCTAAAAGTGGTTTATTAATTTTCTTCTTATCCATAAATCCTACTTGAACTGCCTCATATCCATCTTTATTTATCGTTTTTAAATCGGTTAAAACACATGATTGTGACTCAATCAAAGTAACTGGAATAACTTCTCTAGTTTCTTCGTTGTCTACGAAAATCTGACTCATTCCTATTTTTTTTCCTAGTATAAACTTCATATATTTTAATTCCTTTTTAAGTAATTTATCAAATAAAAAAATCAGATAATTCAACCAATCTCAATCGTTTTATCCGATTTTAAAATTGGCTAATTCAGTATGTTTAGTACTTCTTACCAGAAACCCTCTTTTAGAGAAACTAGTATTAAACACTTAAATTAGCATTTTCAGTTTCCGCAGAAAACTTGCTAACTACATCTTAATTTCTATAAACACGCCTGCGGGCAAATTTAGATTTGTCAATGCATCTATTATTTTTGAGTTCAAATCATGTATCTCAACCAATCTCTTGTGTACTCTCATTTCATATTGATCTCTAGCATCTTTGTGAACAAATGTTGAGCTATTCACCGTAAATTTACTAATTTCTGTTGGTAATGGTACTGGACCTCTGACCCTAGCTCCATTTCTCAAAGCAGTTTCAACAATTTGTTTTGCTGATTGATCAATTACCTTATGATCATAGGCTTTAATTTTTACGCGAATCCTAGATTTTGATTCATTTTCATCTTGATTTTTTTCTGGCATTTCGGTTTGATTTGAACTTAATTATTATATATAATCTATCTTTTAAATTGTGTAAAATAAAATAAGGAAGATATTAATCTCCTTATTTTATAATTTTAGTTACAACTCCAGCTCCCACGGTTCTTCCACCTTCTCTGATAGCAAATCTCATACCATCTTCCATGGCAACCTTTGACATTAGTTTAACTACCAATTTTACAGTATCACCTGGCATAACCATTTCTGTTCCTTCTGGTAAAACAACATCACCCGTTACATCGGTCGTTCTGATATAAAATTGTGGTTTATAGCCACTGAAAAATGGAGTATGTCTTCCGCCTTCTTCTTTTGTTAAAATATATACTTCACTTTCAAACTCTTCGTGAGGAGTGATTGATCCAGTTCCAGCCAAAACTTGACCTCTTTCAACTTCTTCTTTTTTAATACCACGCAGAAGTATTCCAGCATTGTCTCCAGCTTGACCTCGATCTAATTGCTTATTAAACATTTCAATTCCTGTGACAACCACTTTTCTGGTGTCTTTAATTCCAACAAGTTCAACTTCTTGATTCACATTAACAATTCCTCTTTCAATTCTTCCAGTTACAACTGTACCTCGACCTTCAATTGAAAAGATATCTTCCAATGGCATTAAAAAAGGTTTTTCAATATCTCTCTTCGGCTCAGGAATTTTTTCATCAAGTGCTTTAACGATTTCGAAAATTGGCTTACAACTTTCACATTCTTCTTTTCCACAAGCACACTCAAGAGCTTTAAGTGCAGATCCTCTGACAACAGCAGTATTAGCACCGTCAAATTCATATTTTGTTAATAATTCTCTAATTTCTTCCTCAACAAGATCAATTAATTCTAAATCGTCAACTTGATCAATTTTATTAATAAAAACTACCAGTTCAGGTACACCAACTTGTCTGGCAAGTAAAATATGTTCGCGTGTTTGAGGCATAGGTCCATCAGTAGCAGCTACAACCAAAATAGCACCATCCATTTGAGCGGCACCTGTTATCATGTTTTTAATATAATCAGCATGACCAGGACAATCCACATGAGCATAATGTCTCTTGGCTGATTCATATTCTTGATGAGAAGTTGCAATTGTAATTCCACGGTCTCTTTCTTCTGGGGCACTATCTATTTCTCCAACTCCTTTTTTGGAAGCCATTAATCCAGATGCACCCAAACAAGCGAGCATCGCTGCTGTAAGAGTTGTTTTTCCATGATCAACATGTCCAATTGTACCAACGTTTACATGAGGTTTTGATCTATCAAATATTTCTGCCATTTTTATATTTCTCCTTCTTTAATTAAAGCAAAAAATTAAACATTTTTGACCTTAATTAGAAATTAATGTTAATAATTAAAACAAATAAAATTCTAAAACAATATATTTATACTAGCACATTAAAAAAATTTGGCAAGTACTTATCGTCATTACAACTCAATACACTAATTCAACACAATTTTAACTTAAAAATGATATCAAATTAATATACCAATTATAATATACTTTATGCTTAATTGTCAAATATACATCTCTATAAAATCTTATAAGTTCTCAACAACTATATCATCATTGAGAATGGGTTGTTTTTCTATTTCACTCTTCTTAAAATCTTTTTCCATTTTGAGTTGCTTCATCTTTTTTTCATCTTGTCGAGATTTCCAAATGTTTATATCCATATTGACCTTTTCAGCACTCTCGCTATTTTCGATGTTATTCCTTATTTTTTCTTTTGAATTTTCTACTGTATCTTCAAAATCAACATACTCGTCAACATTGATAATTACAAAAGTTGGCTTTCCATTTTCAACTATAATAGCCTTTCCTCCAATAATCTTTATTAATTTCTTGATTTTATCGAAATTATTTTCTGTCATGTTGTCTATAAGTAAATCCTAATTGAGCTACCATAACAGAATAGCACAATTAATATATTTGTCAACACCCTGTATTTAGTGATTAATTTAATGTATTTATAAATTCTTCAATAGGTGATATTTGATAGTTTTATATTTTTTGGACATCATCTTTTCCGCAGAAGGGACAAACATATAGACTGTTTTTCTCGCTTTTTCTCAGCATAAACATAATCTTTGATGTAATTATTTTTATTTTTGATTGTTTAGCATAATAGTAATATGCTTCATGTTCACTGATAAACATTCCCTCTCGTGCACATTTTGGGTTTTGGCATTGTAAAGCCTCATTTTTATATCTCTGGGCACATTTATCGCCAGAAGGAGGATTAAAATCATCCCAATCTTTATATGATTTGAAATGATTTTTAAACAGCTCTCTTCTGTACCAGGTTCTATGTCTCTTCATATTAATTATAGCTTATAATGACAAAGATATTATAGCAGAAACTTGATCTAATTCGAAGTTTAAAAATACAAGAATGTCATTGCTGGCATTCTTGTATTAATAAACATAAATTATTATTTTTTATCTTTTTCTCCGATAATTTCATCAGCAATATTTTTTGGTACTTCTTGGTAGTGATCAAATTCCATCGCATAGTTTCCCCGACCTTGAGTCATAGAACGAAGTTGAGTCGCATATCCGAACATTGATGAAAGTGGAACCATGGCATCAATTACTTTTGATTGACCTCTTTCTCCCATATTATCAATTTGACCTCTCTTCGAGCTGATATCTCCAACAACATCTCCCATAAATTGTTCTGGGGTGATAACCTCAATTTTCATTATTGGCTCGAGTATAACGGGATCTGCTTGTTTAAACGCTGCTTGAAAGGCCATTGACCCTGCAATTTTAAAGGCGGATTCATTAGAATCAACATCATGATATGAACCATCATAGAGCGTTGCCTTAACATCAATTACTTGGTAACCGGCGAGCACGCCTCGTGCTAATGCTTCTTCAATTCCTTTTTGAGTAGGTTTAATATATTCTTGAGGTACAGATCCACCTTTGATTTCATTAACAAATTCAAATCCCGCGCCAGTTTCTTGTGGTTCAAGCCTAATCCAAACATGGCCATATTGACCTCGCCCACCAGACTGCTTGATATATTTACCTTCTGCTTGTGCGGTGTCCTTGATTGTTTCTCTGTAAGCAACTCTTGGTCTGCCAACATTGGCCTCAACACCCATTTCACGCATCATTCGGTCAATTAAAACTTCAAGATGGAGCTCACCCATTCCGGCTAAAATTGTTTGTCCAGTTTCTTCGTCAGTGTGCACTCTGAAAGTTGGATCTTCGTCAGATAACTTCTTTAAAGCCATTCCCATTTTTTCTTGATCAGCTTTAGTTTTTGGTTCAATCGCAATTGAAATTACAGGTTCTGGAAAAGTAATTTGTTCTAAAACAACTGGATTTTTTTCATCGCATAAAGTACTTCCAGTCGTCGTATCTTTCAAGCCGATTGTGGCTGCAATATCACCAGCATAAACCTCATCAATTTCTTCGCGATGATTAGCATGCATTCGAAGGATTCTTCCAATCCGCTCTTTTTTTCCGTTTGCAGGATTAAGAGCATAGGAACCGGCCTTTAATACACCAGAATATACCCTGAAAAAAGCAAGCTGACCGACAAAAGGGTCTGTAGCAACCTTGAAAACAAGTATTGCCAGTGGTTCATCGTCGCTTGCTTTTCTTACTTCACTTTCTTCAGTCTTAATATTTATACCGACAATTGCAGGAATATCTGCTGGTCCTGGAAGATATTTTATAACTGAATCTAGTATTAATTGAACACCTTTATTTTTTAAAGCTGTTCCAGTCAAGACGGGGTATATTTTATTTTCAATTGTGGCTTTTCTGATTCCCTGTTGAATCTCATCTTCTGTTAATTCTTGACTCGCTAAGTATTTTTCCATTAATTTGTCGTCATGTTCAACAATTTTTTCAATCATTTCTGATCTCCAATCTTCAACTGCATCCTTCATATCGTCAGGAATTTCTGCTTCAACCACTTTTTCTCCATGGTCACCTTCGAAGACATATGCTTTTCTTGTGACTAAATCAACAACACCTTGAAAATTTTCTTCTGCTCCAATTGGCAATTGAATTGCCACTGCATTTTTATTTAATCTGCTTAAAATTGTATCAAAACTCCTGTAAAAATCAGCCCCAGTTCTGTCCAATTTGTTTATAAAACAAAACCTTGGTACATGATATTTATCTGCTTGATGCCAAACAGTTTCACTTTGAGATTCAACTCCTGCGACACCGTCAAAAACAACAACACCACCATCAAGAACCCGTAAACTTCTTTCTACTTCGGCTGTAAAATCTACATGTCCAGGAGTATCAATTATATTAATTTGATGCTCTTTCCAAACACATGTGGTTGCAGCTGAGGTAATGGTAATTCCGCGTTCTTGCTCTTGTTCCATCCAATCCATAGTCGCTTCTCCGTTATGTACTTCACCAATTTTATGACTTATTCCAGTGTAGAAAAGAATTCTTTCGCTTACTGTTGTTTTACCAGCATCAATATGTGCAATAATTCCGATGTTTCTAATCTTGTCAATAGGATACTTTCTGGGCATATTTTTTTAATTAATTTATTTAATTTATACATTAAAAATACCACAAACAAAGTCCATTTGGACTTTATTCATATATAAAGTATTTTTAATTTTTTAGTTACTTTAATAGTATATTATTTATTTAACTTTATGTCAATGCAAACTGGGCTCTACACTAATAACTATAATGGAGAACTAAAGAAGTAGTAGAATTGTATTTATAAATTATTTTGAATGAAGAAATTCAACATACTTGTCACCCTTAGCCTCCAATTTTTTCACCCTGAGCCTTTCGAAGGGTTGAAGACTCAAGAAATATTATCAATCATATGGAACTGGTTCGACATGTTCACCATGACAAATTTAATTATTTCGTAATTCAAAAGAATAAACAATTCACACCACTCCTTCGAAAAAAATGTTTTTAAAAAAATGTTTTTAAGATATAATACTCGGTAGCGGTAGTGTCCGAGGGATCCCTTTTCATCTCATAACATTTCATCAAACACCAATCTCCAATCAAAGGCGATTAAATTTTTGGGAGCATCAAGCGTAGCGAGAGCGGAATTAGACCGTAGTTGCACAGCACATCCACTTTCCGTGAAATTCTGCTTTGTACTTCCAAACTGTTTTTTTTATTAGCTCCATACTTCAGTGTGGAGCCTTTTATTATTTTCAACAAACTTTTCCCGATTCACCTAAGGTTTCACAGGGGCTACCGCCACAAGAGAGCCAACCTTCAAATACAAAATGCCAGGCATCAAACATTTGTGCCAGTCTAGGGCGATTCCTCCGCTTCGCTATTATGTGGTCGGAATGACAGTTCAAAATTACAGTATTTCAAGCACCACATTTTTCGAGAAAGAGCCTGTTCAAACATATATTCTTTAAATTTGACATGCATAGCTTTCCGTGATACTTTATTTTAGTTGTCGAATTTATATTGAGACAATAAGGAGAAAAAAAATGAAACTAAAAGCTGGAAAAATTAAAGATGTACCACACTATATAATTAGTGTAGGTGGAATAGAACAAAAAGAGGGAATGGTTCAAGGCGTTGTAATCTGTTCTGATGTAGAAATAGAAGTTACAAGAATAGAGAACAACGAAATAGAAATAACGGTTACTGACGAAAATCCTGATATTAGTTTACAAAATGAACCACGGATAATTGCAATTAATGCAAATCCAGCACTAGCAGTTTCTAAAAAAGCTACGGGTGCAAAATCTATGATAATAACCGTTTCCAAAAAGAAACAGAGATAGCTGAAGTAATTTCAGCTATATTTTTTTACCCCAAAATTGCTTTAATTCTTCTTATGCCAGAGCTGGAAGATTCTTCTTTTTTAATTTTGAATTTTCCAAGTTCGCTAGTGTTCTTGATATGTGGTCCTCCGCAAATTTCTTTAGAGAAAATTCCTGTATCCTTGTTTCCAATTGTATATACTTTTACCTTTTCGCCATATTTTGATTCAAAAACTCCCATCGCCCCGTTTTCTTTCGCCTCCTCCAAACTCATTTCTTCCATCTGGACGGGAAGATTTCTTTTAATTTGTTCATTGACAAGGTCTTCAACTTTTTGCCTTTGCACGTCTGTTAATTTGTTAGGATGCGAAAAATCAAACCGCAGTCTTTCTGCTGTAATATTACTCCCCTTTTGAAAAACATGTTCGCCCAAAACTCGTCGCAGAGATTCAAGTAATAAGTGTGCCGTAGTATGAAGTCTGGTTGTTTCCTCGCTACAATCTGCTAAACCACCTTTGAATTTTCCCGCCGAGGCGGTGCGAGAAAGTTCTTGGTGTTTTTGAATCATACTATCTACCATGTCTAAATTGACAATTAATCCTCTAGCTTTCGCCTCCTCGATAATTAGCTCTATCGGAAAACCAAATGTCGTAATCAATTTAAACACAGCTTCTGAAGACATTTCTTTGGGGGCCTGATGCAATTTCATTTCTTTTTCCTCGAGCGTAATTTTTCCATCTAGGATTACCGTCTGAACATAGCGATCGAATTCTTTTAGTCCTCTCTCCAGTGCTTTCTCAAACTTCTCCTCTTCTTTTCTAATTTCGTCTAAAATCTTATCTTTATTCTTTTCAAGTTCAGGATAAAATTCTTTATAAATATCAATCACAGTTTCTACAACTGGCGATAAAAATCCATTTGACAATTTTAATAAATTTCCATGACGAATAGCACGCCTTAATAATCTTCGCAAAATATACCCTCTGTCTAAATTTGAGGGAAGAACACTATCGGCAATCATAAAAACGCTGGTGCGAATATGATCAGAAATAATCTTAGTTGATTTTACATCTTGCACTGTCATTGTAAGCGGAGCGGAGCGGAGCGTGACAATCCCGTCATCAGACTCATTGTGTGTAGCTACGGAATTGTTTTGGACTTCATCCTCGCCATGACAACATAGAAGAGTTTTTATTTTCGCTATAATCGGTGCGAGCAAATCTGTTTCGTAAATATTATCAAAGTCATTTAAAATTGCCAAGGTTCTTTCCATACCCATGCCCGTATCAACATTTTTTTGTACCAATGGAATATATTTTCCTGTAGAAGTTTTATTATATTGCATAAAAACATTATTCCAAATTTCGATATATCTTCCACAGTGACAGCCCGGTTTACAATCATCACCGTTTGGACAATTTGCAAAATTAACGGATTTTCCTAAATCAATAAAAATCTCTGTATCAGGGCCACAAGGTCCCGTCTGCCCAGCTGGTCCCCACCAATTGTCTTCTTTTGGAAGTGGAAAAATTCGAGCAGCTTTATTGTTCTTTTTCTCTTTATCAAAAACTTCTGAACTCGCTCCCAGTTTCGAAAAACACTCTTGCCAAATTTGAATTGACTCTTCGTCTTTCGGTGCATCATCATCTCCTTTAAAAACCGTCACTTTAATTTTTTCAGGATTAATCCCTAACCATTTTTGATTTGTCAGAAATTCAAAACTCCAATGAATTGAATCTTTTTTAAAATAATCACCCAATGACCAATTGCCCAGCATTTCAAAAAAAGTGTTATGAGTGCTATCCCCTACATCATCAATATCGCCAGTCCTTACACACTTCTGCACATTTACAAGCCTCTTTCCCTCTGGATGAAGTTCACCAAGCAGATATGGCACCAAAGGATGCATTCCCGCAGTCGTAAAAAGCACAGTCGGATCATTTTCTGGCACTAGTGAAGCCGAAGGAATTTCCTGATGTCCCTTTTCTTTGAAAAATTCAATATACTTTTTTCGTAATTCTTTAGATAATATCATTTTATGTTTTATATATTATTTTTTATTAATCACCTTTTTTAGTGACGGATAACAAAAAAATGACCGTCACCAAATATTATAAATACATCTCAATTGTTTTCAAAAATAAAGACTTTTTTAATATTATCTACTTTCAGTTATTTTATGGTTGTTCCAATAAATTTTTTTCCGTCTAAATAATTTTCTAAATTTTTTAGTTTCTTGCCATTTATTATAGAAACTTCTAGTCCCATTTTTTCAGCTTCTCGAGAAGCAATCGGATCGAATGGCAAATTCATTCTTGGCACCCATTTGTCGCCTACGATTTTGCGAAAATCTCCCCAATTAATATTTTTAATTGGTATCGCACTTTTATATTTTTTAGGATCTTTATTATAAGCAAAATCTATGTTGGATAAATTTGCAATTTTTTTGGCTCCATATGTTTTGGCAAGATATACGGCATCATAATCAGATGAACATCCAGGTTCATAGCCCGAGCCGATGAGGATTGGCTTCTCTGTAGAAATTTTTTTGTGAGGATTAGTGATAATTTCTGAACCAGCTAAATTCCCAAACATAATTCTGATAAAATGAGCATTATATCTCGTGGCGTGAATTCCAATCCAATCCAGCTCTTCGTTGTTTAATTTTCTGATTTTTTTTCCAGCTTCGTTATATTTTCGATTCAATCCTCCTCCTCCGCATACAATAATAAACTTATTCCCATTTTTAACCTTTTTTTCAATTAGTATTTTAAATTTCTTGATGAATTTATAATCAATTTCATCGGGAACAATTAGCGATCCTCCGAAAGACAACACGTAGAGATTGTTTTTAGACATATATAATATTAGTTAGTTATTAACTATCCCTACATTAATCTAGGATAATATTTTCTGACAGTATCTTTTATCTCTTCTGGTTTCATGATACCAAATTCTGTTATAAATCCAGTAATGAACTTGGCAGGAATAACATCAAAAGCAAGATTCATAATATTAACACCAATCGGAGCTTCTGGCCAGATATCTTTAAAAGATCTGGTTTCAATGGGAATATCGATAAAATCATTATTTCCTTTTTTAATTTTTAATAAACTTGTAACAACATAAACGGGAATATTTTCATGAAAGGCTGATAAAGACATACCATATCCGCCAATCTTATTTATTGTTGATCCGTTTAAGGAAATTGAATCAGCTCCTATTAAAACTAGATCAATGTTTAATGCTCGACCACTTTTTTTACTTACCACAAATGGAGCTGCACTATCTAAGCACATTGTGACATTGATTCCGCTTTCTGAAAGCTTTTTGGCCGTTAATCTTCCTTGAAAAACAGGTCTGGTTTCCATATTAAATACCTTGATGTCGATATTGGCATTATCTACTTTTTCTAATATTTTTTGAACACCAGACGAATAACAATGAGTAAAAATATTAAGTTCACGAGTTTTTTTCTCCATTGCACTAACTATTTTTGTGCCATTTTCAATAAATTTTTTTTCATTTTCTTTGATAGTAAAATTTAGTTTATCCGAAACATTTTTCACAATAGCAATGCAATCATCGACAGTTTTGACAGAAGGTTCTTGTAATTCAAATATAATAAAGCCGATTATATTTTGACCCATTGATTCAATCGGCTGTGCAATTGAAAGTTTTTTAGCAATATTTTGAACATTCCTGATAAATTCATCCTTATTTTCAGATTGCTTTGCAATATCCTTGCGAAATTAAACTATGGCACTAATAATGGTGTGGGCAATTTTGGTCGCACCTTGTATTCTCAGCATTCTAATGTTATCAAATATTTCATTAATTTCTTTATTCATAGTTTTTGAATTATTTTCTTAAACCTATATATCTAATGTTATTAGATGCAGTACTTTTTTTCAGTTCTTTGTAGACCTTTTCAATATCATCTAAACCAATATTTCTACCTCCAATGCCATATATATAATTAAATAATTTTGGTTTTCTTTTTAAATTGTATAATGCAGATCTAACTTCCGTAAAAACCGGGCTATAGTTGCCAAAGGAAGTAGATCGGTCAAGAACTGCTACGGCATCAGCATTCGCAACTGCCTTGGCAATCTCGTCGTTTGGAAATGGTCTGAAAACTCTGATTTTAATTAAACCAGCCTTCACTCCTTTTTTGCGAAGATTATCAACAACCATTTTTGCCGTTCCGCAAGTTGAACTTAGGGCAATAATGATAAATTTCGCATCACTAGTTTTGTATTTTTCAATGAAGTCATATTTTCTACCAGTCATCTTATAAAATTCCTTGTCTATTTTTTTGATAATCTTCTTGCTATTTTGTAGACCTTCTTCTTGTTGATATTTATGTTCAAAAAAATAATCAAAGAGGTCTAAAGGACCAACTGTTACGGGCTTATTGATATCTAGTAACGGGTGTAATGGATTATATTTTCCCACGAATGATTTTGCTTTCTTGTCATCTATGATTTGAACATTCTGAATATTATGTGAGGTAATAAATCCATCCTGCATAACCATCGCTGGTGTTAGTACATCTTTGTGTTCCGCTACTCGCAGAGCAATAAACATATTGTCGTATGCTTCTTGCGCATTTTCAGAATAAATTTGAATCCATCCTGCATCACGTAGAAACATTGAATCTGTATGGTCACAATGAATATTAATCGGGGCGGAGAGAGCTCTATTGGCAATCGCCATCACGATTGGGAGTCGGGAGCCAGATGCAACATATACAATTTCTGCCATAAGAGCAAGTCCCTGGGAAGCCGTAGCTGTCATTGCTCTTGCTCCTGCAGCTGAAGCCCCCACAACCGCACTGAGTGCACTGTGTTCTGATTCAACATCAATTAGTTCAGTATCTACTTTGCTATCTGCTACAAATTGTGCAAAAGTTTCGATAATCGGAGTTTGTGGTGTTATTGGATAAGCAGCCACGAGATCAGGATTAATCTGTTTCATCGCTACAGCCACCGCCTGCCCTCCGGAAAGTGCTTTGTATTTATGTTTTTTCTTTGTTGCCATTACCATCATAATTTTTTACTTAATTGCTTAAAATTTCATCAAACACTTCCAGATAGAGTGCACTACTCCAGAGTTGGGCTTCGCACCCAGTTGAAGTCTGTTTATTTGCAGAGCTAATTTCACCGTGATGCCCTGCAATTCCTTTGTATAAAATTTCCCGAGTGTTTGCATCCATTATTTCATTTATATAATTTGAATATTTGTGTGGATTGTTTTTATATAAAACAAGTGCAGCTAGATTGTTCAGCCAATACCAACTAGTTCCATTGTGATAGCTGGCACTATTTTCGCCTGTATCAATTGAAATAAATTTGTCGCTTGTTATATCAACTGACGACAATCCCCCCCAATCAAGATATAGTCTTGGTAAAATTTTATCAAAACATTTTTCCCAAGATTCTTTGTCCAATAAATTAGGGAATAGATAAGCGGTGATAAAAATATTTGGTCTAATTGTATCATCCGCCGTACAGTCGTTTAGTATATCATCTTGATAGAATTTTTCAATAATTTTTGTCTTCAAATCATCTTTAATAATTTCATATTGATCGTTGCCAGTAAACTGATATAGTAAATCATAAATATTATATCTGCACGCTTGGATTTCAAGACAATGAGGCTCTCTATTAAGTGAGTCCATCCAAGTTTCATTTTTGAAACTTACAGCAAGTTCGTTTTTAGTTCTTTCCTTAATTAAATTTGTTGCAGCTATTTCAAATCCTTTAATAACATCAATTTTCAGGTCTTCAGGCAATTTATGTTTTTTATCAATTTTTATTATCCTATTTGCGAGCCAACCCAGAGCATCAGCACTTTGAAGCTCATTTTCCTGTAGTTTATGATATCTTTTTTTAGGTACCTGACCATCGCTCAAAATTGAATTTATTTGTGATCTTATAATTTCTTCACCTAGCTTTTTGTTGATTTTGTAAATTTGCAACAGCGAAATTGCTTCATCTCGGTGCCAAAATTGAAAAAACCAAGGCAGGCCTGCATAAGCACCTTTTTTCTCATTATTTCCAATCGATAAGGTTGATATTGAATTAATAGCGCATAAATAGGCCATTTTGATCTCTTTGTCGGTAATTTTTGGTAGTTTGAATTTTTTGTTGATTTCTGTTGATTCCTTTTTTGTAATACTTGTAAAATTTTTATATAAATATTCAGCCTCTGCAATTGCATCTTTTTTAGACTTCGCGACAGAAAAGACAGCTTTTGTGAAGCTCATATTTACAGCATGAAATACAAATCTGTCCCATGGAGCAGAATTTCTATCTTGATCTTTTTCGTAATATTTTGAAAAAAATTTTTCAACATTTTCGACATTAGTGCTATCAGATTTAATTACGAGATAAAGCAAAAATTCTTTTTTATCCCCGATTCCATCCTCTTCCCAGTCTTTCTTTTTTTCAAATCTAATTATTGTTAAATCGTTTTTAATCTCAATATTATAAAATCTTCCCATTTTTCTTGAATCATAGGGATGTCTAATGTCTAAAATGATTTCTGAGTCAACCGTATGATTTGTATTTAGACACAAAGAATTAAACCCGGATGGTAAAAAATATTCTTCACAAAGACCGTCCTCATACTTTTTTAAGACGCTGGAAAAATTATTCACAATTTCAGCAAGTGAACAGGTATTTAAAATGTTAATTTTATCAATTATCTTATAAACATCAAGTTCATATCTTTGATTATCAGAGTTAGCATGAAAAAAACCTTGATATCTAGACTCTTTCTTGCCTGTCATATAAAAAAAATTTCCTAAATCATTTCCCAAAACCAGCCCAGCCTCTCCTTCTGTTTCTTTGATAATTTTTGTATTTTGGTATTGATGTGTTATTTTCATTTTATTTTTTTTAAGAATTTGAAAGTATAAACTATGCCGTTAGAAACATTTATTATTTTTGTGTTTGTTGTAGCCTTAACTTGATTGCTTGCAATCATTTCGTAAACACCTTGATTATAAAGAAGATATCTTTAGTTTATTAAAATTAACTTATTTAAATTCTTTTCATTAATTTTTTTTAAAAAAAATAATTGATTTTTCGCTGCTATTTTATAAAAATAATCTACATTTATCTCTCAATCAGTGGGATATTGGACTGTAATGTTAGCTTCTTGATTCAAATATGCTTGTCAATTTGAAATATTTATATAATTATTAAAAATTACTGGAATAATCAGCTTATTAATTTTATTATTATCTTTAACTCCTTCTTCAAATATTTCAATAAATCCATTTTGAGAAGACGGTAAATTATACTCAATTTCTTTTTCAAAAGGATATAACTTTCCCATCCAACCGTCAGCTGTAATATAATCATCAGTTAGTATTTTCTCATTGTCATCTTTGATTATCACTCGTACATTTGCCTCCAAAAAATCAGCTTGGCCCGAAATTAAAACTGAATTATTTATCATGGAATTTGAGATTGGAGTGTTGACTTTAATATTTTCATTTTCTATATTTGAATTTTGGTAATCACCTCAAACCTGATTATTTATAATTTGATCGTAAAAAATTGGTAGTCGCTTATCTTTTTCAAAAATTTCATAGGACCGTAAACCAAAAATAATTTCAAAGTCAACAATCAAAACAACAAAAAAATAGTATTCGGGATTGTATTGAGCGATATAATTTTATTTTATTTTTTTGTTATAATTTTATATCCAAATAGTGAAAAAACTAATCTATTCTCGATAAAATTTTGCCGCATCCTCTGGGGATGTGATTATTATAAAAGATTCTGTGGCGAGCTCAAATCCAGCCCATTTATTTATGCGAGGTGTAATTTCAAAGTGAAAATGCAAGTCTTTCCCTTTCGGTGAATAGTGCAGGTAAAAATTATAAGGAAAATTCATCGCTCCTAATTTTGCAGTTATAACCCTGAATGATTTAGCAAGGCTATTAATTTCATTTTCTTTGAGCTCAGTTATATTTTTGTGGTGCTTCTTCGGAAAAATCCATGCTTCGTAATTATATCTTGGCGCATAGGGTGCAAATACAATAAAATTATCATCAGAA
Organism: Patescibacteria group bacterium; assembly: GCA_019428855.1. Lineage (GTDB taxonomy): Bacteria > Patescibacteriota > Minisyncoccia > JAHIHE01 > JAGLIN01 > JAHYJV01. The sequence continues at coordinate 49,947 of JAHYJV010000003.1, forward strand.
AAAATCAGGCGTTCACTTTTTTCTTCTTTTTTAATTATATCACAATAGGGACATTTTTTATACTTTTCTCGAGCTTTAATTTTTTCTTTTACAAGTCTCGGGACAATTGCTGTTGCTACAAGTTGAGTATGCGAGTGAATAATAGAAGTTCCTGCCTCCGTGCCACTATTTTTGAAAAGTTGCACATATTTAATTTTTTTTCTTTTTGTCAAATCATTCATCCTGTTTATATATGCCAAAAGAACATCTCTGATTTCTTTTTCTTTTAAATCAGAAAACTGTTTTTTGTGGTCAGGTGTTTCAGCAATCACCTCGTGAAATCCATAAGCTTGTGAGGAGGTGTAAAATTTATTAACTTTTCTTAGTTTCGCGATTGAAAATCCATCTACAGCCGGAAATTTATTTTCAAACCATCTCACTTGCCAGCTTTTATTATTACTAATTCTGCCAAGCTCAGGTGGAGTTAACTTTTCGTTTCCAGGACAAAAAAAACAAATTACATCTTTTTTATCTTTTTTATCTTTTTCAAATTGATTTATTCTTTTTCCTCGATCAGCTGCAATATAACTCCATCTATCTAAAATATAATCTTTTCGAAGTTCAATCATAAATATTACTTAGTTCTTTGTTTTTTAAAAAAAGCATCAACCATTGAAACGATATCACTTGGGTTTTTTTTTGCTTTTACAATATATTCCGTTGCACCGAGTTTTTTAGCTTCTTGGATGTCAAGATTATTTGAGAGATTTGTTAATATAAAAACTGGAATTGACCGCACTTCTTCATTTCTATCAGATTTGATTTCCTTCAGAATTTCAAATCCATCCTTGTTGGGAAGTAATATGTCGAGCAAAATAATATCTGGTAATTCTATCCTAATTTTTGGAATAGCTAAATCACCATCCCCCACCGTGATAATGTCATAGTTATGTAATGTAAATTTTAATTTATATATTTCTGTGATTTCGGCATCATCTTCAACGAGTATAATTTTTTCATGCATAATTATAATATTAAAAATTGATAAATAATATAGCTAATTTTCTACTCATATTTTTTTAGTTCATCGGCAATTACTTTTGTCATTGCTTTTATTGTTTTTGATTTTGAAATTTTCCTTGATAATTTCTCCTCATTGATGACTTTCTTTATCCATTCTGCAAAGTCGTTTTTTTCTTTGTTGACATGATTCAAGAAAGTTTCTTTATCCATTTTAGATAATGACTCTTTTAAATCATTTATGTTTCTTAAAACCGTTCCATTACAAACCCAAAAGCATTTTTCGTCTTCTGCATTTGTTAAATCATTTTTCTTTGTTTCTTTTTTCATAATTTTCTATTAATGATAATTAAAATAATTAATCAGAATAAAATTTAATTACTCTCAATTCTTAATCTAAAATCATTCAAAATGTTCATATAGCTGATAAAAGCCTCGTATGGTGATTCATACGGAGAGAAATATTTATGTACATCTCCATCAGAAAACCATTTGGTGCACATATAGTAAAAGTGATCGCTTGTTTGAAGCTTTCTCCAATCAGACTTGAGTTTTTCATCCCCAGAGTTAATCACATCTTCTTCAAGCTCATATATTTTTTTTAGGGAAGATTTTTGCATTGAATTTCCAGTCCAGGCACTTAAGTCTCTCTCGGCATCTGCCCAAGTCAGAGTATTATGTATATCTAATACATCAACTGTCTCATAGCTTGATACAAGTTCTGAAGGAGTTTTAAAATTGTTGTCGGGGTGTTTGAGGATTTCCTGAGGAAGTGCTGATAAAAAATTAAATATTCCACTATCCTTCCATTGATGTTCCCCAAAAGTTTCATAATCCATAAATAAATTAATGGTATTACCGTTTCCATTGACCGCATTTAACCACTTACAGAATTTGGGAACTAAAAGCGGATGCTCTACCCATTGTTTGTTTGAAAATCTAAATGCAATATCATCGGAAAGCCTATAATTTTTTAAAAGCAACTTAATATTTTGTGTTCCCTTTGGTTGATATAAAAAATTTGGTGATCGATCTCCGAGGTAATGCTCCCAGCCTTCAGCAAGAATTCCTTTATAGCCAATTTTTTCAATTATTCCAGCTAGCTCATTATTATAGGAAAGTTCTGTGTTTCGAAATATTATAGGATCGTAATCAAATAGTTCCTTGATTTTCTTGCGGTGCAGATTGATCTGCTCGATAAACTCATCGTCTGAATAGAAAAAAGCAAGTGAATGATAATAAGTTTCACTTAGAATTTCAACATTTCCTGTTTTAACTAATCTTTGAAAAGACTCAAGCACTGCCGGTGCAAATTTTTCCATTTGCTCAAGGGCCGTGCCAGAAAAAGAATAGCTTATTTTGAATTCAGGATATTTGTGAATTAAATCAAGTAAAATTCTGTTTGTTGGTAAGTAGCATTTTTGGGCGACTTTTTCCATAACTGCTTTATTTCCTTTTTCTTTTAGATTCGCATCTTCAAAGTAATTATGATCATTGCCAATATCAAAAACTGAATATTTTTTTATTCTGTGAGGTTGATGAACTTGAAAATAAAAACAAATTGAGGGCATAGATTTAGATAAATTATTTTTAAATATCTTTTTGGGAATTAATTGCTTTATTATAAATTTTGATTATTTTATCAGCAACCTTTCTCCATTGAAAGCTTTTAACTTCTTTCTGACCATTCTCCGAAAGACAAGTTTGTAATTCATCATTGTTAATGACTGCTAGGATTTTATTTGCCATTTCATTCGTATCCCAAAAATCTACTTTTAGGCAATGATTCAAAACTTCACTAGCCCCAGATTGCTTAGAAATAATAACAGGAGTACCGCTAGCCAATGATTCTAGTGAAGTTATTCCAAATGGTTCTGAGACAGATGGCATTATATATAAATCTGCTATTTTATATATTTGTTTTAATTTATCTCCTCTTAGAAATCCAGTAAACAAGACTTTGTCAGATATTCCTAAGCTTGCCGCCTGTTCAATGATTTGGTGGTCCATGTCACCAGAGCCAGAAATAATAAAAATTACTTCTTTTTTTTTATTCAACACCTTCTTAGCTGCATGTAAAAAATAGTCTGGGCCTTTGTGCAGAGTAAGTCTGCCAAGAAACAAAACTATCTTATAATTTTTAAAATTATGATTATGCTTTTTGTCACTAATAAAATCATTTATATTTATGGCATTGTGGATAACTTCAATTTTTTTATCATTTTTATGGTAACCTTTTTTTATAATATTTTTTGTCAGATTGCTAACGGCAATTATAGTGTCAGCATAATTAATTCCCTCTTTCTCAATTTGATATACTTCTGGGTTTAAACCATGACCACCGCTTCTGTCAAACTCAGTAGAATGAACATGAGCAATAAGAGGTTTGTGTGAAACATTTTGAGCTTCGATACCAGCTGGAAAAGTCATCCAATCGTGAATATGAATTATATCGTGATCAATTTCGGCTGCAATTTCGGCTGCAACTTTTGAATATCGATATACTTCTTCAAGCAGATTATCACAGTAATTATGTTCAGTATTGCCTTTTTTTAATTCAAAAAACCTTCTTCTATAATTTTCAGAAGTTATATATGAAACTAGGAGAGAGTCGATTTCTTTTATTTTTATTTTTGGTAGCGTGGTGGAAATTATATTTAGGAAATCGTCATCAATTTTGTAGTTCCTTGGAAGTACAAAATTGATCTCAACACCCTTTTCAGATAGTGCCTTGGTTATTCCGTAACAGGCAGTTCCTAATCCCCCACTGTTAAACGGAGGAAACTCCCAACCAAACATGAGAACTTTCATGTTTTTATTTTTAAAATTGAATAATATTTATTCTTCAAATATATTATATCACAAATACTAATAAATACAAAATTCTGTATTGTGAAATAATATTAGTGTCAGTCAATAATTCAAAGTCATAATATTGTCTAGAAAAAGACCGCACCTTGAGGTTGTATGTGCATAATATCGTTTGAGTGTATTCTCTAGTTTTTGATATATTAAAAAATCTAAAGAACTGTTACATGATTTATCTTTGAGCTTAGTTTAGACCTGTGCTGCCAAAGCCGTGCTCATCTCTTTCCGTCTTTTCTAAGAAATTAACCTCCTCAAATTCAGCCTCTTCAATTTTTTGAATTAAAACTTGTGAGATTTTGGCATGTTTTTCAACCTTATAGTCTTTATCTCCGAGATTTTTTAAGATTACCGCAAATTCCCCTCGATAAGTTGAATCAATTACGCCTCCCATTGTTATAATTCCATGATTGATAGCCAAACCGCTTTTATCCCAAAAAAGAGCGGCATATCCTTTTGGAATTTCCATCTTCACTCCAGTCTTAAATCCTCTTCTCTCTCCTGCTTTCAAGACATAATCTTCTTCTGCCGAATAAATATCCAGCCCAGCATCTCCCTTGTGAGCATAGTTTGGCATTTTGGCATCGCCGATTAATTGTATTTTAATCTTTATCATTAATTTATAATATTTAAACAAATTACTATTTTTTATTAATGCTTTTATTCATTGCCATATTAATTTTCTTGCTTTAGCGTGCTTTGCAGTTTCTCATTTTGCATATAATCAATGTTTATATGCTAGTTATTTATTATTATTATTTTACTTATGATTTTTAAAATATTACAATGTATTTCGTTAATGCTCTGATTTGCATCAATTTTTTTCCAATTATATTTTTCTGCCAAATCTAAATGAACTTGCCTAACTCGCTCAATCAGGACATTATTGTTTTCATGCTTGTGATTTTTTTCTATGGAATCAGTAAACCTTTTACCATCAAATAAAATTGCCAAATCTTCTTGGTAGGCGAAAGAATATAGATATTCCAAAAACTTTATATCAACTCCCGCACTAGCACCCCAAGCGATGGATGTTCCTGAATAATCTTCTGCAATAATATTAATACCATTATTTAATTTTTCCTTAAGAGTGTTTTCAAAATTAACCTTATCAACATATTGCAAAATCTGAAATTCTCTTGGATTAAAATTATTTGGATTGCCACCTCTTAAATATTCATTTATTAATATTCCGGTAGGCTTTTGGTTATAAATCGGATATTTTATATATTCTGCATTTATATTTTTTTTATTAAAATAATCTACTAGCATATTGGCTTGTGTAGTTTTGCCTAAATTATTTATGCCATACAGAACAATTAATTTTCCTTTTGTACTTGTTTTTTTCATTTAATTTATTATTTTTGATTTATTACGGAAAAGATTAAGACCAAATCAGCTTTAATTTATATATCAAACTTGTTTATATTCAGTTCAATGTCTTGCACATATGGTATCTTTAATTTTATTGCAATTTCAGCTTTTTGAAGCTCTGTGCCAAGATACAAAGCATGCGATATTACTGAAACTGCTCCGTTTCTACTCATTTCAAAGTATATTGGCATCGCCTTTTTATTCCTATAAGTCGCTAATAGTGTTTCGTGAGAAGAATAGTGCTCAACCACAATTTCAGAATTATCAACTGTTATTATGAAATTTCCCCTACAGTCCTGTTCAAGATTTGCAATAGGAAACACTGCCTTGTGATGTTGTTCGACAATTTTTTTAGCCTCCTTCCATGAATCATCGTAGATATGAGCCGACAATGAATGAATCACAAGATTACCAAGCTTGACTTCTGAATAAGATTTTACTATTTCCTTGAAAACAATATTTTGCAAAAGTCGCAACGCAAGTGCATTTTCTGGCCAAGCATCAAACATATCATTGCTTCTTAGTGTCGCTACTAAATATAATTTATCTCCTTGTACTCTAAACCAACAATGATTCAAGCAAGGTGGATTTTTACTGCAAGAATCAACTCTTGGATCTAAAAGATTTACCATAGCCCTGCGAGTATGTTTTTCCTCCTTAATTCGATTGATTACCTCCTGAATTTGATCAACTCCAAAATAGCTTCTCATTCTGGAGCCATATGTATAAGCAGCTCCTTCGGGACATACCCCACTTAAAACGGTAGGTGCATATTCTTTCATATGCTCAGCATCATTAGGTAGCCACTCGGGAATATAAAGATTTTCAGGATCTTCATCGGTGATTACAGAAACAATATCAATAATTTCTTTCTGTTGATTTTGATAAGAAGTTTGATCGGTTTTTCCAAATCTTAAAATATGATCAAGAATTCTCAACCAAGTTTCAGCTATTTTTTCTCCTCGAATAGTATGAACTGAATCTTCAGATGGAAAACATCCTAGTGTATCTTTTTTAGGATTAGGAAAAATTAGAGGTTCTTGCGAAAATACTGGGAGACTTTGGTCTAGACTGTCAATTATTTTTTTGATATTCTTAAAACTCCGTTCATTTCTAAGGTCGATTACTTTGACATTTTCTCGAAAAATTTCAAGCGCCTCTTTATCAATTTCAGCATCAATGCGACTCTCCGTTTCACTGATAGCCTCCCAATATAAAACTTTATTTTCCTCGTCAGTAATTTCTCTAAATCCGTTATTTGAAAAATCAATCAATACTTGCCCGCTCTTTGAATTGTCTAACCCGCAAACAATTAAATATCTAATATTTGGATTTGCTAAAATATTTCTAATTAAAAAACTGACCCCTTTTTTAGGAGAGTACAGATTTCCAATTACTGCAATTTTCTCCAAATCTAGCATTTGACCCGCCACCTCTTTTTTGGTCCATAAAGTGCAAACCGCAATCTGACTTTTCTTGTTTCCAATGATTAACATTTTATCTTTGTAGACGGGCCAATTTAAATTAGTAAGTTCCTCCATTTTTATTTTATGTTAATTTTAAAAGAAAATCATTATTTTCTAATCTCATTTTTTAAAATATTTGCTAAGCCGTGGTCCATCTTGATGAGCATAATTTGAACCAATTTCTTGTCCATAGACAAATTCAGCTGGCTCAATTAAGTTTTCAAAACTCATTTGACATATTGGTTGACCATCTCGAAAAACAAAATTGCTATCATATGACCTAACTTCCAAAACTGCTTGTCTTCCTTTTAATTCACCATCTTGTCCATAACCAAATCCAGGATCAAAAAAACCAGCATAATGAGAACGAAATTCACCATTTGAGATGTCATACGCAACCATTTCTGAGGAAAATTCTTTTGGAATTCTGATAAATTCTTTTGTATAAAAAATATAAAAAGAATCTTTTTCTAAAACCAGTTTTCCTTTTTTGGGAGAAAATATTGGTTCAAAAAATTCATTAGCGTCATAGTAGTTAATTTTTGATAAATCAATAATCTGATCAACTAATAAATTCTTATATCCAATAATTTGATTATCTTCTCGACCATTTAGCTCAATCGACATTACGATATTATTTCTATTATTTTTAGTCAGCTCCTCGTCAGCTGGAATAAGATTTTGAGATTCATCAAAAAGTAGTTTATATTTTTCATAAATTTCTTTAATTTTGTTGTTACTAATTTTTGCCTCACCATTGAAAAATCGAATCTGATTTAATTTGTCGCCAATATTTAGCTTTATGAGAAAAGATTTTGGAATTATTTGGAGCCAAAGCTCTCCTTCGTAATTGCAAGGCACTCCGTCGAACCGAGAATATCCATCAATAACTAATCTGGTTTGCAAGTCAATTCTTCCAATTGAGCTTTTCGAAGATGTGAATGCAAATTTATCTTTAAGGAGATTTAATTTTTCATTTAATTTAATTAAATAAACACCATTTTTTTCAAGTGGATTTTCTAAATTTATTCTATAAATAGATTCTGATTTAATTATGTCTCGAATAGATTCTGATTTTTTTGGTAGAAAGGTGCCTTTCATCCGATATCCTTCCTCAGAAACACTGAGGTCGATACTGGCCGGCTGTATATTTTTTTCTTCTGAATTTAATATTTCCCCGTCAGTAATCATTTGCTTGATATATTGTGCTGGCAATGTGCCAATTTTGTTATCTGTCATTGATTTTTAAAATTAAATTTTGCACATTTGAATCATCTAATTTCTCACTATGTCAGAGTTTTAGCAATGAGAAATCTATAAACATAATTCTTTTGAATTGCGATATAGATAAATTTTTCATTATGAGCTTAAGTTTATGGTGAGCTTGTCGAATCCATATTGATTGATCATATTTCTTAAGACTTCAACCCTTCGACAGGCTCAGGATGACAAGGTGGGGGGGCTCAGGGTGACCAGTATGTTGAATTTCATAATTCAAGATAATTAAGCTCAATTCTGGATAGCTATTAAGTAATATTTTGGGATTAAAAAAATAAACATTTAGGGGTACTCTAAAAAATTAATTATTTTTTATTTTAAAAATAATTTTTATTTTAAAATCCCAGGCTCTTTTCTTTGTGGAAATAAATGGCGTTTTTAGAGGTTTCTTAATTCAGAAAAAATAACCGAGAGAGTCGGTTATTTTTTGAAATTATAAATTAATTTTAAATCCAACTCCCATAGAAGATGTGATTACAATATTTTTGATATAATCACCCTTTGCACCAGACGGCTTAGCATCTCTCATATTTTGAACAAATGCAGTGATATTTTCTTTCAACTTTTCTTCTCCGAAAGAGACTTTTCCGACTAGTTGATGGACATTCCCTGTGTCATCGTTCTTGTAATTAAGCCTCCCTTTTTTTAGTTGTTCAACAGTTTTTTTGATATCAGTGGTTACTGTTTCAGTTTTTGGAGATGGCATTAATCCTTTTGGTCCAAGAACTTTAGCAACTACCGCTAATTTTCTCATCATCTCTGGTGTTGCTACTGCGATATCGAAATCAGCTTCTTTTGTTTTCTTAATTAATGCAATCAAATCCTCTCCTCCAACTATATTAGCACCCGCATCTTTTGCTTCTTGTACTTGATCTCCTTCTGTAAAAACAGCAATCCTCTTCTCTTTTCCAGTTCCATGTGGTAAAACAATTGCACCTCGAATTTGCTGGTCGGCTTGCTTGGGATTAATATTAGTTCTGAAATGAACTTCGACACTTTCATCAAATTTTACATTTGAATTTTCGATTAACATCTTCACGGCTTCGTCTAGTCCGTAGACTTTAGTTTTGTCTATTTTATCCTTTATACTCTTGTACCTTTTTGATCTATTCATATGCTTTTTCTTTCTGTGGTTCGAGCGCGTTTTTTGTTAATTAGGAACGCTCCCACGGTTAGTTGTTAAATTATTATTTTCTTATCGACTAAAATTTGATTTCAAAAAAAAAGATTCTTGAATTCAAATTTTAGTTTCTAATTAATGGATATATTAGATTCTTTAATTTTTTTGCGTAGATATTAAATTATTTCAAGGATTTTAATAGTAACAATAAGAAAAATTAAAAAATAGAGTGAATTATATAAAAGTTTAAATGAAAAAAATTTTGACTCTAACCGCAGAAAGTAGTTTATAGTATTTTCAATTAAATAGAGAAGAAAAACAAAAAAATAATGACCATTTGCGATATAACGATTATTGAAATTACTTTTTGAAGGTAAATATCATCTTGAAGAATACTTATATTATTCTCGATGTAAAGTAATTCGCTTAAAAGAAAATACACTGATGATAAGGGGTATTGCTACCGACAGAATTTTTTTGAATAGCAGTTTCTTTATTTCTCGCAGAGCCTTCTCTAGAACTTCTATGTTAGACTATATTAGTTTTTCCCCCTCTTTATTCTCTTGTTGTCTATTCCAATCTTTTTTTCCTCAATCATCGAGGAAAGCTCATCGGGATGATTTTTATAGCTTCTAATAATATCCTCTATTTTAAACTCTCTTTTCATTTTTTTGATAAAAGGGGTTATAGCATTTTTCTTTGCAATAACTATTCAGTTTTGAAAATCCATAAATTCCAACTGGCACAAAAATCAAATTTCCAACTAAATTATTTTTAAAAAATGGTAGAGCCATGTAATAACTT
>JAHYJV010000031.1 GCA_019428855.1 Patescibacteria group bacterium
AAAGAGATAATGTTCAAGATGAAATTAATAAATTACAGGAAATTCTCAGCAGTATTGGCGACGCTGTACTGGCAGTTGACAATAACCAAAAAACTATAATATTCAATCCAGTGGCAGAACAAATCACCGGCTTTAAATTTAAAGACATGGAAAATAAATCTTATGATAAATTTATCCACTTTATTGATGAAGAAACTAAGAAGTCTAGATCCGATATAATAGAAACCACTTTGAAAGGTGCTCTGAAAACATCAAATAACAGTCTTGCTTTGTTTACAAAATCAAAAAATCTAGTTTTAATAGATTTAAATGCTTCACAAATTAAGGACCAGGATGGGAAAACAATTGGATGCATTGTTGTCTTCCGAGATGTCACAGAAAAAAGAGAAACAGAAAGAATGCGTTCGGACTTCATCTCAACAGTTTCGCATCAACTCAGAACTCCCTTATCCGCCATGAAATGGTTTATCGAGATTCTTCTCAATGAAGACACGGGAAAACTAAAGAATACACAAATAGATGTCATCAACGAAATCAAATCTAGTAATCAAAATATGATAAATTTTGTAAATCAAATGCTAAGTGTTTCTCGAATTGAACATGATAATCTTGCACTTAACCCCGAAATACTAAACCTTAAAAAAGCAATAAATGAAATTTTAAAAGAGATATCTCCTATTATAAAAGAAAAGGGACAAAAGCTCACCTTCCATGGATTAAAAGATAAATCTCTTGAAATTAGAATTGACAAAAACCTACTAAGAAATATCATCCACAATCTTTTGTCTAATGCTTCAAGATATACTCCAAGTGGTGGGGAAATTAAAATTAGTATAAAAAAACAAAATAAAAACATTCTTCTTTTTTCTGTTCAAGACAATGGTATTGGCATTCCTAAAAAAGATTATAAAAAATTATTTAAAAAATTCTCAAGAGCAAAAAACGCCATAAAATATGAAGCTAACGGTACTGGCCTAGGATTATATATTGTTAAGTCTATTCTAGATTTATTAGGCGGAAATATTTGGTTTGAATCCGAAGAAAATAAGGGTACCACCTTTTTCTTCACCCTTCCAGCCGACAGTTTATTCTGTGGTATAAAAAAGAAATAAAAAGCTCTATTTATCAATTTTTGATTATATTGTATAATATAGTTATCTTATAATAAAAAAATAAAAATATGTCGAAAAATAAAAAAAAGATTCTAATCATCGAAGATGACAAATTTCTGATCAAGGCCTATGACATTAAACTAAAAAAAGAAGGATTTCAAGTAATTCTTGCAAAAGATGGTGAAGAAGGGCTGGCACTTGCCCATTCGGAGCAGCCTTCCTTGATTATTTTGGATATGATGCTTCCCAAAATGAATGGTTTTGAAGTCCTTGAAAAACTGAAAAGCAATGAAGAGTTAAAAAGTATCCCTGTGATAACAATTTCAGTCCTCGGACAAAGAACTGATCTAGAGAAAGCGATTTCATTGGGTGCTGAAAAATACCTCATAAAGACCGATCACACTCTTGCAGAAATAATAGCGAATATTAAGAAATATTTAATCTAGCTTTAATATTTTTTTTATATATGACAAACAAGAAAATAAAAATTATGGTTGTTGAAGATGACAAATTTCTGTCAAAAGCATATGCAATAAAATTCAAACAATCAAACATAAATGCAATTCTTGCAAAAGATGGTGAAGAAGGTCTTGAACTTGCCCATTCGGAGCAGCCTTCCTTGATTATTTTGGATATGATGCTTCCCAAAATGAATGGTTTTGAAGTCCTTGAAAAACTGAAAAAAGACGAAATGCTAAAAGACATTCCCGTAATTGCAGTAACAAATCTTGGACAAGAAGCTGACCGTGAAAAAGCACTAAATCTCGGAGCAAAGGAATATATGATAAAGACAAATTTTTCCCTTGATGAAATAATCGAAAAAATTAAATCATATTTGAATTAATCAACTGCTAACACAACATTATTAGCTCCATAATAAAATTTGTGTGTCTAAAGTATAGATGTGCAGTAAAAGCAAGCATAACTTTGGCTATCTAATTTTATCTAAAAGAAAAGAGTAATTTTTAACTGTCTTTCCGACCGCAGCGGAGCGGAGGAATCGCTCTGATAGGCACAAATGTTTTAGGATAACTAAAGAAGTGGTGTGAATTGTAAATTCTTCAATATAGTTCCACCACTTCTTTAGCTTTTCACCACATTATTTTGCAGACATCCTAACTTGTGCTATAATATCACAAGAAGTTAAAATAAATAATTAACCACCTCACAGCAAGCTGTTGAGACACAAACAAAGGAATATAATCTACTAACTTCAACCGATGCATGCACCAGAAAATCATTCGCTTATAAATTAAATTTCAAAGGAGGTGATAATTAATGACAATAAAAGAAAATAAAGCAAAAGGTTTTACATTATTAGAACTTTTAATCGTTATTGCAATTTTGGCAATTTTATCAGTAGCATTAGTTTTAATGCTTAATCCAGCTGAAACATTGAAAAAGGGCCGTGATTCACAAAGAATGAGTGACCTTGCAACAATGAAGACGGCTATTGGTCTTTATCTGACCACAGTTACAACGCCAGATCTGACAAATGAAGCAACTGATAACGATAGATGTGTTAATGGAGGTACTCCGAGCATTTTCTACAGCAACGACACAGTAACTGCTACAATTGCGGGTTTTACGGCCGTTTCAACGGCAGGAACTTCAGTAGATGGCGGTGCTACGAGTTGGTTACCTGTTGATTTTACTCAAATCTCGGGAGGTTCTCCAATTTCAAACCTACCACTTGATCCTGTCAATACAGTTGCATTACCAGCCGCTCCGGCAAATACAGACCTAGTTTATAGATATGCGTGTGATAAAGATAACCTTACTTTTGAAATTAATGCCACACTAGAAAGTGATGCCTTCACTTCAGTTGACAATAAACATGTCAACGATGGTGGCAACAATAACAATCTGTTTGAAGTAGGATCAAGTTTAACTATTTTACCAGGTGGTGATACATTCTAGATAAATAAAATATATATTGACGGATTGTTCAATTTGCGATTAATTTTATAAATTAATAATAAGTTGAACAATCTGTCTTTTTTATGTATAATATATATATAGATTTATTAAATGAAATTTGCAGATGGAGACATTATCTTTCCTAAATAGTATCAAACTTTACATACCACTTTTTTTACTAACAATTTTTTTTATACAAAAAATAAGAACAAATGAAATTAAAATAAAATCGCTTAAATTTGGAATTTTTTCACTCATTGCAATTTTTCTTTTGATAAGCTTTTATAGCACCTTTGCCACCTATAACCTCTGGAAAATAGACCCTTTCAGCAAATTCCTGCTCCCCCCTTATGAAGAAGCATACTTTTATGGATATGCCTTTTCTCATTTTTGGCAATCATTTTTTGTGATTATTCTCGTCAGTACTTCTTGGGCAGTTTTTCTTCACCTCGCAAGAAAGCGAACACAAGACAGAATATTAGACAAAAATGAAGTCTATCTTGGGTTCTTCACAGCCCTTTCTGTCGGTTTTCCAGCATTTATTCCTTATCTTTTTATACTTTTTTTCATATTTGCAATGCAACAAATTATCAATATTATAATTCTCAAAAAAACAACTCCCATAATTATCACCCATAGTATGATTCTCAGTGCCATCATTGTATTAATCTGGGGAAATGAAATCATAGCGAGATTTGGACTAACAGTTCTCAAAGTTTAATTCAGACTTGCTCTTCCTTTTTTGCATCAGAATAATTTAAACTATAATTTTCATATTTTAAAACCTATTTATTTTATATAATATATCATCATGCATATTCCAAAAGAAGAATTAAAACAAATTATCCTCGATTCTGAAATTGTTTCTTTGGCTGATTATGAGCTGTCTGAAAAAGAGGCTCAAAGATCAAACGCCACTATTGAAGACATTTTAATTGGAAATAATTTAATATCTGAGAAATATTTAGTTGACATTCTGGCAAAATATCTAGACATTCCCGCAATAGACCTTTCCAATGAAAAAATTTCTTTTAAAGATATTGAACTCCTCAGTGAATCAGATGCGAAAAAGAAAAATATAATCGTCTTTGGACGAGAAAAACAATTTTTGAAAGTAGCCATGACTGACCCATTAGATTTACAAGCGATTGAATATGTCAAAACAAAAACAGGCCGGCCTCTTGCCATTTTTATGACCAGTCAAGATAATATAAAAAAAGCATGGAAAAGATATAAGAGAGATATTGGAAAAGAATTTCATGAGATTATCAAAAGAAATGTTGAGCAAACCAGAGGGAAAAAAGGAGACTTAGCAATGATTGCTCAAGATTTGCCAATTATTTCAATTTTTGACACAATTTTAGATTATGCTATTGCACACGGTTCTTCTGATATCCATATTGAAGTTTTTGAAAAGAAAGTGATTGTCAGATTTCGAGTCGACGGAATTTTGCACGATATTATTGAATTACCGCTTAGTGTTCAACTAGCTCTCATTGCTCGCATCAAAATTCTTTCCAATCTTCAAATTGATGAACATCAAAAGCCCCAAGATGGAAGATTCAAATTTCGCACAGAAGATCAAGCCGTTTCAATTAGAGTTTCAATTATGCCGACATTTCACGGAGAAAAGGCTGTAATGAGAATCCTGACCGGATCTTCTCGGCCACTTAGTCTTTCAGAATTGGGTCTTTCAGATCATAATTTACATCGTGTTGAAAAAAATATAAAAAAGACGCAAGGATTAATTCTTATCACAGGACCAACTGGCAGTGGAAAAACTACAACCCTATATTCTATGCTTCATCTTTTGAACAAACCTGAAGTGAATATTTGCACAATTGAAGATCCAATTGAATATGATATCTCAAGAATAAATCAAACCCAAGTAAATTCAAAAAGTGGAATTACTTTTGCTCAAGGACTAAAATCTTTTCTCCGCCAAAATCCAAATATAATTATGGTTGGGGAAATAAGAGATAAAGAGACTCTCGAAATGGCCATACACGCTTCTCTCACTGGGCATCTTGTTCTCTCAACTCTGCACACCAACAATGCTGCACTTGCCATTCCCAGATTAATCAATATGGGTGCCGAACCATTTTTAATAGCCTCCACTTTGAACCTCATTATCGCTCAAAGATTAGTCAGAAAAAATTGTTCAAAATGTTTATCAAGCCAAAAATTAGACAAAGACATAATCAGAACAATCAAGGAACAAATTAAATTAAATCCCTTTAGCAAGTTTACGGCAAATATATTTGACACTGCCTATACTGCCAGTGGGTGTAAATCTTGTTCAAATAGTGGCTATCACGGTCAAATTGGAATTTATGAGACATTGGAAATTACCAGTAGTATGAAGAATCTTATTATTAAAAAAGCCAGTGGCAATGAGATTAAAAAACTTGCCTGCGAAGAAGGAATGACCCCGATGTTTGAAGACGGTTTAGAAAAAATTCAAACTGGGCAATCAACCATCACAGAAGTATTCAGATCAATTCGAGATTAACCCACCACAATTAAATCAGCTTATTTATTTTTGAATGTTAAATCGAAATAAAAAACTTCTCAAATATCTCATTTCTCTCATACAGAAAAATAAGTTTATCTAGCAGAAATAAAACAAAAATATATGTCTACATTTATATATACTGCAGTAAATAATCTTGGAAAAATAAAAACTGGAGAATTAGAAACTGCGGATGTCAAAACTGTCGTTGAGCATCTCCGCAGACAAGATCTCACGGCTGTGTCTGTAAAACCTAAAAAAGATTTCACTAATAATCTAGCTCATCTTTTCACTCCCGGTATTTCTCAACAAGACAAAATTATGCTAACTAAGCATCTTTCAACAATGGTAAAATCTGGTCTAAGCTTGAAAGAAGGAATTGAGACTATCCTAAATGACGCCAAAAATAAATCTCTTAAAAAAATTCTCACTGAAGCGAAATTCAATCTCGAAAAAGGTCAGCCTCTTTCAAAGACTTTCCGAAAATATCCGAAAATTTTTTCTAATGTTTTTGTAACTCTGATTGAGTCAGGAGAATCTTCCGGAAATCTAGAAAAATCGCTTGATTATCTCGGCATCCAAATCAAAAAAGACTACAAACTGAGACAGAAAGTCAAGGGAGCAATGATTTATCCCCTTGTCCTAATTACCGCATCTATTGCCGTGATTATGATTATGATGGTTTTTGTCGTACCAAAACTATCCGAGTCATTTCTGCGAAGTGATCTCCAACTTCCTTGGACAACCCAGCTCATCATCAGTCTCAGCAATTTTATAACTCACAATGTATATTTAATCATTGGTTTTGGATTATTTTCAATAATTGGTTTGGTTTATTTTAGAAATAATAAAAATTTTCAACACACACTTTCCAAGATTATCCTGAGAACTCCAGTACTTTCCGAGCTTTATATCAAAATTATTCTCGCTAGATTTATCAGAACCCTAGGAACACTATTGGCCAGTGGCATCAGCATTCTCAAGTCGCTTGATATTTCAGCTGGCACTTTGGGATATAATGTATATCAAAAATCAATTTCTCAAATCAGTAAAGAAGTAAGTCAAGGCATATCTTTAAGCAACGCTCTCAAAAGCCGAAAAGACATCTTCCCTTACATGCTAATTAACATGGTGAGCGTAGGAGAAAAAACAGGAAATCTTGAATTAACCCTCGAAGAATTAGCAATCTTTTATGAAGAAGAGGTTGACAATAGTATCAAAAATATGGTTTCCCTAATGGAACCTGCCCTCCTACTTTTTATGGGACTAGTGGTCGCCACTATTGCCTTTTCAGTCATTATGCCTATTTATCAACTAGTCGGTTCAGTAAACTAGAAATATGATAATATTTAGATCTCATTCCGGTTTTACTCTTCTCGAGCTGATGTTAGTCATCTCAATTCTAGCCATTATATCAGTGTCTTCTTTTACATGGTTTTCGTCTTACAAACAACAAACAGATATTCAAAGTTCCTCAAATATTATTATCAGCTCTTTACGAGATGCTCAATCTCGCTCCATTAGTGGAAAAGATTTTATGAAATGGGGAATATTTTTTGACAGTACAAATAATAGATTTACACTCTTTCGCGATGAAGGTGGTTATGCTGCGGCAACTGTGAAAGAAGAAATTAGCTTATCCAACTACATTAAACTAGACAGCAATTCTCTCGCAGGAGGTTGCGATGAGATTATCTTTGAAAAAGTAACTGGTGCCACAACACAAAACTGTACCATCAGAATTTTAGCTAAAAGTGATAATTCAAACTTTGCCGACATCACCGTCACTAATTCCGGTATGATTAGTAATTGATTGGAAATTATATAAAGTGCACGAAGAAGATTGGATAGAAATAAAAATTCGATAAATATTTTATATGAAAACTGGTTTAAATGAAAATGGTCAAATACTAATAGAAATAATTCTAGCGACTTTAATCGGAACTATGATTCTAGGAGCAGCTGCAAGTCTAATTATTGCAAATCAAAAAAGCAATCAAATCTCACAGCAAAGGGATGTTGCAATTTACCTAGCTCAAGAAGGTGTTGCATCTCTGAAATCTATCAACGAAAATAATTGGCACTGGATATACCTTCCACCAGATGGCACTGGAAACAAAGATACTTCCAAAGGAACTGCCAACGATTATTGTCTCAAAGTAGATAATCTCAACCACGAATGGATATTGACAAATGAATTGCCCGACTGTGACATTAATGTAAATGGTGTAACTTACAACAGAAAAATTAATATTGAGAATGTCGCAAGAGTAACAATAGATGACTCCATTACCACTAACGGCGGAGTTGACGATCCCTCAAGCCAAAAAGTTACTATGACAATTTCGTATCAAATGGGAAAAGACATAATTATTGAACAGTATCTGACGCGTTGGCGAAATCAAATTTTCATTCAATCCAATTGGGCTGGAGGAGGAGGACAGGCTGATTTTACAAATTCCTCTCGATACGACACTGATGACGGCAATATTGATACTACAGGTGGAAATCTAAAATTAAAATCATTATAAACGAGCCTCAACTAAGAAATTTTAAAGTATAATAAGCAGGATTAGCTTTATATATAAAATTTTTATCGTCGCTACCACTCTCACAAAATGATAGTTTCTGTTTCTTAATTTACACTAATTTTAATAAAATAACAAATAACCATGATAGAAATTAAAAAAACAAATTTCATATTCTCGCTTTTAATAATATTATTAATTGGCCTAATATTGGGATATATTATCGCGAGTACTAAATCAGCTGTTATAAAAACAGTCTATTTAAATAATAATGAAACTAAAACGAATACAAATCAAAATTTAACAAGAAAAATTGAAAAAAATAACCTCACTGCCAACCAAGCCGTTGATGTTTCAAATTCCGATGCTTTACTTTGGGCAGAAGATGCAACTCTCGCTGGAATATTACTTGAATCAGAAACATTTGATTCGGAAGGAAAATCAAACGGATGGACAATAAATTATTACTCGAAAAGCAAGGGTATGTCTTATTTTGTCACTGTTAAAAACGGTGAATCAAGGGGCGGTGAAGAAAAAACAGTTGCCACTCCCCTGCAAACTCTCAAAGGAGAAATGATTGACTCGTCAAAACTAGCAGAATCTTTTTATTCTTCCTATCCTCAAGATAGTGAAATCATCAGTTTGAAAATGTATTATAGTGAAGGCGCAAAAAAATTTAGATGGACATTATTCTTCACTGGCGGAAGCCACACAATTAATGCCGAGATTTAAGATAATACAAAATGACTAATATGAAAATAAATATAAAAACAATGCCAAAAACAAAAAAGATATCCCGAAATATTTCAGTTTTTACATTGATGTTTATTCTCGTTTTTTCTAATTTTATTTCCTACTTGCCAAAAACTTTTCAAAATAATAAAATCGTAGATAATTTTGAAATCAAAAAAGCAAGTGCAGACATTGAACAAAAAAGACCTACCGCCAATACTGATTCAGCGACACTAACCACAAATCCTCAAAATGCATATGATGCCAATGAAACTACATTTTCAACAACAAGTTATGGAGCAAGTGCAAATCCCTCAATCACTTTTCACACCTGGCAAACATCAACTTACGCCTATATAAGTTCGGACTTAAGAATTCGCTATCACGCTGATGTGGGATCTGATGATACTTATGCAATCGCCTACTCAACTACTGGATGCGCCGGTGCTTTTGTCAATATAGTTTCTCCTACTTCAGCTGGCGCACCTGACACAACAAGTGCTCCGATTTCATTGGGCGCTTCACCAAACTTAAGTCAATTGTGTATAAAAATATATACCTCAAAAAGTAAAGGTGCGGATG
>JAHYJV010000032.1 GCA_019428855.1 Patescibacteria group bacterium
CAAAGTTCAATGGAGTGCAGAAAAACTTTTATTATCATCTGAAATAATGTGAGTGGAGATGGCAAAGAAATAAACAAGAATTACAAGATAATTTGATAGAAATATTAAAAAAATTTAATTAACTTGATGGTCTAGAGTCTAATCAAACATGCTTTTTTTCGATTAAAAAATAAGATTAAATATACGAATGCAATGTATAGTCTTTTGCCAAAAAATTTACTGTGAGTGATTTACAAAAAATGTATGAATTGACGCTTGCAAATAAATTAGACAAAAGAAATTTTTGGAAAAGGATTTTGACCTCGCATTTAATTAAAGAGTCAGGAACTGAGAAGGTGTTCCTCGTCGACTGTCAAAATTATATTACTTTAAAAGTAAGCACCCAGTTTATGTGGAGATATTTCAAGGTAAGATATTGAATCAAATAAATTCTAAGTCAGCTTGCTGCAGGGTCGCAGTCTCGCAGTGTGTTATAATACAGTTATGAAAGAAGACAAACACATTTATAAATATCATAATAAAACAATCCTGCTTTATCATATCGTATGTCCAGTTCAGTATCGTCGAAAGACGATAACAAACGAGGTGTCTATAACGCTAAAGAATGTTTGCCTTGAAATAAGCAAGCGATATAAAATATACTTTGTAGAGATCGGAACAGACGATGACTATGTTCATTTTCTAGTTCAGAGCGTTCCAATAATATCTCCAAAAACAATTGTTCAAATAAAAAAAAGCATTACAGCCAGAGAGATATTTAAAAGTCATCTTGAAGTCAAAAAGTTTTTTTGGGGAGGAAAGTTTTGGACAAATGGATATTATAAATACCGTAGGTTTTTGCGAGAATGAAGAAACGATAAAGAATTATGTTAAAAATCAAGGGAAAGATTATAATAAAACTTATTCTTCGCAACCAAAGCTGTTTGAGGGTATTATGTGAGAAATCTCACTGATACCCCGCAGCTTGCTGATGAGTAATTCATTTTTTTAATAGATTTACTAATTGTTAATGTAGCGAGTTTGCATTATATAGCTCTAAAAACTCAAGATTTATAATTTGGAGTTCACTCTATTAACCTAGAGTTTACTATTTAGAATGTAAAAAATTTGCGATAGATGAAAAATACAGACTAATATCTGTTTTCCAATACTTTATCATTTAGATTTCATGTCATCGCCATCCTACTAGTCAGGACAAATCTGAGGATGTTTGAGGCACAGGACTTGCGGAGTATCTCAATTATTTCTCTTCTTGTTATATGAATTGTTGTAGAAAGCTTTTTGAAATTAAGAGGCGTTTTTTTTACCTTTTTTTCGCTCGAGACGATAAAATTATGTCAACATAGGAAATAGAAATATACATATAAAATATAAAGTTCGTCAAAGTTGAAAGAATTTTTTATTATAAATTTACTTATTTTATAAAAAAACTATTTATTCGTTGTTAACAAGTGAAGGTTGGTGACATATAAAAAAATATTTTAGTTCGTGTAATAAATAAACTATAAATAATTATAAATATATAAACAATCAAAAAATAAAGAGAACAATTGTGTTAGTTGTCGGAACTGTTATTCTGGCTACTTTAAAGTTGGCAGAAAAAAAGCATCAATGTATTGTTGGTTACAAAGGACACTGACATCACGCAAACATCAACTCTATTTGCTCAAGGTGGAATCATTGCATGAGGACCTAATGATTCGGCTTGAAAATTAAAAAAAGATATTTTGGTGGCAGGTCACAGTGCCAGTGATTATAACCAGATGGGCGTGATATATAAAACTCAAGTCTGACAACTTCCTGCCGTTTGAATGTTTCTAAAGATATCATTGTCAGAAAACCTTCAGCGGAACTGGTTTTGGGTCAAAATGATGAAGACGATTTAGGCATTTCCTATGCGGCAGTAGATTTGATGCTTTTGCTTTTGGATGAGAAAAAAATTGAACGGCAAAAAGTAGTCCATAAATATTTCTATCCATCAGAGGTTGTTGGTGTCGTTCTTTCCAGAGTTGAATCAAATCGGTTTAAGAACAAAATGCCTCCCCTATTGGAAATAAAAATAGAGAAAAAGTTATCAACAAAGATGACATAATTAAAAGATTGTTGTAAAATAAACAACATAAAAATCAAGATTGTACAGATCAAACCTAAAAGTGAAAGTTTTTAGGAGGCAATATTATTTATTTTTAAGAGGCAAGATATGAAAATTGGAATTGTTTGTGATCCTGATAAAAAAGCAACACAAAAGTTGGCAGGAGAAGTTTTAGTTTGGCTAAAAAAGAGACAGCACCAGGTTGTCGAAATTGGTGAAAATGACATAATCTCGGTAGATTTTGATTTTATCATCAATTTTGGTGGTGATGGATTAGTTCTTCAGACTGCCAACAGAGTTGCGGATTATAAAATACCATTAATTAGAGTTAATTTTGGTTATGTTGGTTTTTTGACTAATATAAAACCAGAAGAAGTATATGAAAAGTTGACTGAAATTCTTGAGAATAATAATTATATCATCAAAAAGAGAACCAGAATCAGCGTGGAGGTAACAGATATAAAAGGAAAGGTTATACTTGAAAAGGATGCACTGAATGATATCGTCATTGAAAGGGTTGAGACCAGAGCAATTGCTTGCAAGGTTTTGGTGGATGGAAGGTATAACGAATATCGTGGCGATGGAATTATCTTTGCGACGAGAACAGGTTCAACTGCCTATGCAGAAAGTGCTGGCGGACCAACTTTGATTAATGACAATCGATTTATCCTAAGAGTTGTTTCACCAAGTAACAGAGAGCAATTGCCATATTTGATTCGGTCAGATGACACAGTTTTCAAATTAAAAAAAGCATTTGGTCAGGCAAGACTGGCAATTGATGGAAATGAAGTTATGTTTTTGGATTGCCATCATTTGGTAATTCAAAAATCAGAGAAGGAAACCCTCTTCGTTGAAATCGGCGATATGCCAAAGTTAGACAAAAAAAGGAAAATAAAATGAAAAGTAGAGTTACAAAATCAACAGATGTTTTCTTAGGGAGATTTCTGAAATTACAAGAAATTAATTAAATTGACGAGGAAGGAAATAAAAGAAAGTGAGAGGCTGTGAAAAGATCGACTGAAAACGGAATTTTATGTAGGAAATCGCAGCGTTGTTTCTAGTTTTTTAAAATAAATTTTCTTATATAAAAAAATGCCGATTTTTCTTTTATTTAATAGAAATTAATAATGTCTTAAAAATTAATATTGTAAATTGAATTCTAAAACTATAAATAACGCTCTAAAATCTTACACATTATATAACATTTCAGAACGCGATGTTTTGCGGAGTGAAACGGAGCAAAATATGGGAGAGCGAAGTGCAAAGAGCGAACCGCGTATACTGTGTTAGGCGAGCCGAACGAAACGAAGCGGAGTGAGAGTGCAATGTGCCTTGCGTATTTTTGAAAAATTTATCCATAATATTCCGTTTTTGGTGAGCTTTTTATTATTGTATTTGTACCACAAGGGCATTCCCGTTGGTCATTTTTTTGTTTTGAAAAAAGGAAAGGGGGCTGGGGGTGAATTCCATTTTTCAAAACTCCTTATTTCAGGTTTTTCAATGTGCTTAAATTCAATTCTTTAACCGAATAAACACCTTTCATTTTCTTTAAAAATTCTCTTGCATTATAAACTTCATCTGCAACAAAAATGTAAACATTATGATTTCTTATGCTTTTAGCCTTTTCTTCATTTAAATCTAAGCCTAATGTTATCTCTATCATGATGTCGATTCTACTCATTTGAGCAGTTTTAATAAATTGTTTATATCTTTCTCTAAGCGTTCTTTTAGCACCTATTCCAAAAGTTTTTTTGCCTAGTTCAAAGAAAAAATCAAATTCAGTACTTGCGTCGTCTTTATCATGAATTTTTGTTATTTTTTCTTCAGGTATTCCCATTTTTGTAAGTACAGACAAAATTCTATCTTCATAATCTGTTCCTGAATCAGAAATAATTGATTGGTTGACGCTTTCTGAAAACATCAACATAAAAATTTGATTTGGTTCAACTCCGTTTTTCTTGAGCTTAATCGCAAATTCTGACAATTTTTTAATAAAATTATGTGTATCCTCTGACATAAAATTTGTTTTTCCTGCCTCTATTTGAGAAAAGAAAAGCAATGCTAATAAAGCACCATTAACTCTTGTTGCATATGGTCTATACACTGAAACCTTGTCATATTTTAAAGATAATGGATCTAGCTTTTCTAAATCTGAAATTCCAATGACATCAGTTAGTTTTGCTTCTTGCAAAAGAAGATCTTTTATTAAATACAATTTCAAACTGAATATAGGTCTAAATCAATTTTGTTTTCTAAGGTTTCAACGATTGTATATAAAATATTCTGCTTGTCTTGATTTTTAATTTGTTGAATAGAATCTAAAAATTTTTCATTGCATAGTTCAATTTTAGAATCTTTGAATAAAGTATAAATTTCTAAAAAATTAAATGCTTGTTTCTCTGATAGTTTGGCTTTAACCAAGTGTTTCAATAAAAAATAGAATTTTAAATTTATATCCAATTTTTCCTTGCCGATTTGTAGTTTTTTTATTTTCATAATGATTTTTTATTAAATGAATCTAAAGCCTTCTTGATTTCTTTTGCTAACGCAATAATAACTGGAACAGCAACACTATTCCCAAATTGTTTATAAGCAGATGTATCACTAACAGGAATTTTAAATGTTTCTGGATAACCTTGAAGTCTAGCAGCTTCTCTTGGAGTTAATTTTCTAGGATTTTTATTTTTTTGTTTTATTAAAATTTCAGATCCATCTTTATAATATCTGGCTGAAATTGTACTCGTGTATTCTGAATTTTCATCAAATATAGAATACCCAAATCCATTTCCTTTTTCCTTGTGTTCTTTTTTTCGTCTTTGATGACCAGCCCATAATCTGTCCGATAATGTGTATTTTTCATCAACTTTTTTGTCTAAAATATCACCAACTTTGACTTTTTTTGTTGGTTTTGGAAATTTAAAATTTACATCATCTAAAAATCCTAAAATATAAATTCTTTCTCTATTTTGTGGTACTCCAAAATCTTTAGCGTTTAAAACTTGTGAGTATACTTTGTATCCCAAATTATCTAGGGTTTCTTTAATTACTTTAAAGGTGTTTCCTTTATCATGATTTTTAAATCCCTTTACATTTTCAAGAAAGACAACTTTGGGTTTATGATGTTTTACTATTCTAGCAATATCAAAAAATAAAGTTCCTCTAGAATCTTTAAATCCCTTTTTTAATCCAGCATTAGAAAAGGGTTGGCAAGGAAAACCTGCACAAAGAATATCAAACTCTGGTATGTTTTTTTCTTTAACTTTTGTTATATCACCCTCAAATAGATTAACCCCTTTTGAAAATAATCCAACTTCAAAAACTTTTGGAGATAGAGCTTTAAAATTTTCTTCATATGTTATTCTTGCTTTGTCGTCCCATTCAGACACAAAAACACACTCACCGCCAATGCTGTGAATTCCTAAATGAAAACCGCCAATTCCTGCAAATAAATCTATAAATTTCATAATGTTATTATATTTCATTTCTCTTTATAAATAAATCGTTTTCGGAGCGATAGCGGAGAAAACACCTTTTACCCCCCCTCTTTAAAAATTAAAAAAATCAAATTCCTTATTTCTTAAAGCCCACCAAAAACATTTCAATAAACAAATTTTTCAAAAATATGTCGCTTAACTAGTTATTATGCGAATAATAAAATGTTAATAAATAGAAATTGTATATTATGTGAATATAAATATTATCTAACTATCTTCAATATAACACAAATGTAAATTTATTTCAAAGTTTGTACTGCTATTGTCAAGGTGAAATAGAAATGTTCTATTTGGACATTATCACAATCTAGTTATTTTCAATTATTTTATGGACTAGTTAATCTTTTCTTCCTCCTAGATTAGCTTGTCTTTTACGGTACATTTGGTAGACTTAAAATAATAATCAGCTTACATAATCAGTTGTGAAGAAAACGCGAGATTTGCATATCATATTTTTCTATTTATTCCTGTTTACAGTTCCCTTTCAAACACGGAAAGTTTTTTTGAATGAGTATTCGTTTTATAGTGGTGCTTTTACGGAATACTCAACTTATTATATATATCTTTCCGATATTCTTTTGGTTTTAGCTTTATTTTTTTGGTTAATCACCAGCAAAAGATGGTTTTTTTTATGCAATAAGTCATTAAAAAAAAGGAAAAATAGCAAGACTTGGCAATACCTTGCTATTTTTATGGTTGTTTTAATTTTAAACTTATTAATTAAGAAAAATTATCTTGAGATTGGTATCTATCAATTTTTTAAATTTGCAGAATTGACATTCCTTTTGTTTTTTATTGCATCTAACCTAAAAGAAACTAAAGTATTTATAAATTCTTTGCTTGTGATTGCCGTGGCAGGTTTCATACAGGGAATTATCGCAATTCAGCAATTTATTAATCAGGGTTCTGTTTTTAATGACTTTCCAATGTTACAAAAAATATTTGGTGAGTCGTCACTTGTGCTGGGCAATCCTGGAGTGGCAAACTTTATTTTTGAAGGTCAAAAAGTCTTCAGATCTTATGGCACATTTCCCCACCCAAATGTTCTAGCTAGTTTTTTGATTTTTTCTCTTTTAATGACGGTATATCTGCATTTAGAAAGTAAAAGTGGTAATTTGTCAAGTAAGCTTGGATTATGCTCATACAAGAACACAAAACATAACATATGTCAAGGTGTTTTATACTCTTTAGTTTGGATTTCGGTGATATTTGTTCAATGCGCAGCCTTATTATTGACTTTTTCTCGCAGTGCCTTGATTTCTGTTTTAGTTTCTTCTCTAATTGTCGTTGTATTAAATATCTTGCGAGCTAAAATTGTTTCACGTGAAACAATTTTAGCTCGCAACTCCTCGATTAATAAGGAGATGTTAGGAGTGATTGACAAAAAATCATTTAGTAAAAATTTTTTAAGCAACACTGTAAAAACAATTTTAGCTGCATGGAGATTTTTCAAAGTTCAGTTATATAAACTTTTCCACTTTTCTAGCGATTCAAAAGATATTACTGATGAAATTGTTTCACGTGAAACAATTTATGGTGAGTCAATTGGTCAGAGATTACGAAAATATATTCTTACTTATAAAGAGTTATTTATTTCATTGGTTTTATCCATATCTTTGCTGATATCTTATTTTCCCCTAATCAATAGTAGATTATCTGAAAATTTTTATTCAGCAAGCAATTTACCAAATAATTATGCTGTTAGTGACCGTAATTTCTATAATAATGTTTCACGTGAAACAATTTCCCAAAATTATATCCTTGGCTCAGGACTGGGGACTTATATTTTTCAAATTGATAGCTATTTGAACCGAAGTGGGATTAATAAGCGACTTCGCCCGTGGGAATATCAACCGGCACATAACATCTATTTTTTAATTGCTTCAGAAGTTGGAATTATGGGATTGCTTGTATTTCTCCTGTTAGTATTTGAAATAATGCTTCGTTCTACTAAAAGCTTTTTCGTCGTTGAAAAAAAAAAGAATGCTTTTCTTTTCAATCAAGGCATCATAAAACAGTCTAAAACAGTCTTATTGACACGAATTTTAGTTATTATAAACATTTTGAGAAATTATTTTGGGAAAAATGTTTCACGTGAAACATTTTTAAACTATAAGAAATCTGTCAATCTGTCTGGATTACTAGGTGTTCGTGACATTTCAGATGAATACGACAATGAAAATGACTCAGATTACTTATTAGATGAAATAGCAACAAATAATGTTTCACGTGAAACATTTAAAACTAATAAAAACCTATCAAGCACTATATTGTTAATAATAATAGTCACATTTATAATTATCGGCCTTTTTGATCATTATTTCTGGACATTACAACAAGGAAGATTGCTGTTTTGGTTAGTTTTGGGATTACTTGTTGTCAGTACAAGGGATGTATGAGTAATATAACAGCGTAATCAAAATTGACCTTAGTAGCAGTTTTTATGACCATTTAAGAGAAATTGTTTCATGTGGAACAATTGAAGTAAATAGCTCTTCCCTTGATAAGCGGAAAATGCGAGTTGTTTGCGAGTTTTTCGTACGCAAAATTATGTTAATGTGCAATTAACTAAATTCTCTTCTGATATAGACCATCTGAAGCGGTATTTTTGTTTTTAAGTTAATGTATTTGAGGCTTATAAAAAATTGTTTCACGTGAAACAATATAAAGATTTCTTTTATAGGTTTAAAAAATGGATAAAGTGAATTGTGAGCAAACATTAGGATTACTCAAAAACACACAGTTTTGGATAAATAATGTATATGTTAATGATTTTGTATCTTATTAATGATAGTTTTAAAGATAATCGTCCATCCGATATAGATATTTTAGCACGATTGTTTCACGTGAAACAATCGTGCTAAAAAGCATATTATGATGAATTATAGAATATATGTCAAGTATTTTAATTAAATTTAGATAATAATGTTTCTTTAGCTCAAATAGTTATATAAACAAAATATACAACATTATTGCACTTTTGTCAATATGTATGATATAAATTTTGTTTCTAGGTGCCGTTTAATAAAAGAATATCTCACAGTATCATAATGAGCTATGAATTACTAGCTCTGAAAAATAACTATACTCTTTCAGAAAACAATTATGAAATTGAAGAAAATTGGAAGCATAATAATTGTATTGTTCATAATCAAATATATTAAAACTTGTAAGATATAATAGCGTTGTATATAATTTTGGATAAAAATCTTAAATATAATCCACTAATATTACAACAATTATGATTATTCATAAGAATACGAGATTGACTCCTCTTCACAAGTTATAGATGAATGTCCTTATACGATAGAACAAGCCTATTCTGATAACGGATTGGAATATCGAGGAAACCAAGAACGACACGCTTTTATGAAACTTTGTCAAAAGAATAATAGCGAACAAAGATTTACAAAAGTGAAACATCCTTATACTAATGGCAAAGCAGAAAGAGTTA
>JAHYJV010000033.1 GCA_019428855.1 Patescibacteria group bacterium
ACAACCTCTGAAACAGAAACTTAAAAATTTGTCATTTTGAATTTAATTCAGAATCTATTGGACATTACATCAAACAAATTTATCAAGGACCTCAACTCAGCATACATTGAATCAAATATAGGAAAGCTGTAATAGTCAAAAAAAACTGAAAATATGTTCAGCATGACAAGATGGATTTATTGCGACCAGCTCAAAGTGACAAATTTATCTAAGTGAAATTCACAACCACCCCTACCACTCCTTGCTTAAGGAGTGGATTATTTGAAATTGACACTAATTTATTATAAAAAAAGAAACACAATCGCCTACTCCATACTTCTGTATGGAGTCTTTTGTGATTTTTAACAAACTTTTCCCGTTTCTCATAAGGCTCACAGGGCTACCGCTCCGGTCAAAATGACAAGTTAAATTGTCATCTCGAAATAAGGTACGATTGAGAGATCTAAAAACATGATAAATGCGAAAAATAATATTTATAGATTTCTCATTTTCCAGTATTCGAAATGACAAGTATATACTTCAACCACCACACATTTTGACAAAGAGCCATTTTGAAAAAGTTCAAAAAAAAGGAGAATTCCAAATGTCTGTTTTTTTATACAGTTCATTTTCGGAACTCCCGATTTTATCCTCTCATAAGAGTATTTACGAATACCCTTAAGCTTCTTGTAAAATATCCGTATCCTTCTATTATTTCCTGATTCTTTTTTTGGATGATACCTAGCCTCAGCAGGACAAAATCAGGTGCCATGCTTATCAATTCTGCAGTAGAGATTTCCTCTCCCGCAGATATTTTTTCTAAATATCTATTCAGAAAAACAAGAATTGCTCTGGTATTAATATCATCCAAATTTACTTTAGGTCCCAAATATTGACCAATGATGACTTTTTGTTTTTCATTTAATCTCCTCCAAGATTTTTTCTTAGACTCTTCTTTAGCTTCTATTTCCAATCCCTTCCCTATCTGCATCAATAATTGAGATTTTTCTTCCACTTCACATGGAAAAATACGGAATATATCGCCTCCAGCCATTGTGTTCATAACCATTTCCTCCATTTTTTTTTATTTTCGATTGCATTTTAGCAATAAATTGTCTTCAGATCGAGTTAAAAACAATTGATTAATAAAAAACATATTTCATAAATCTAGGTTTCAATTTGTAGAACAACTTTATTAAACAAATATCTTTCAAAAATCAATATAGATTTTTGCCACAAAAAACCTACTGTTTTCTGTGGCTTGCTTTTCATTTTGTTCAGTATTATAAACTAAATCAAAAGCAAGCTACTTAACTAGTAGGTTTAGGTTCACAATTAAAAACAATTCAGCTTTCTGCATTTCATTTTTCTTCCTTAATTGTGAATTTAATATTTTCATAATTTAATTTAACTACAATTTATCACATAATATATATTTGTCAAGCAGTTGTACAAGACGCATACATAGGTAACACATTACTAAAATTCATCGGAGTTTCATAATTGAGGGTTTGATGCGGTCTGCCGAAGTTATAATCAATTAACCACTCAGTTAATTCCTTATAAATTTACTTCGACAAGTTCAGCATAAAGTTAAGCTCACCATGACAAATTTAGCTATTTCATAATTCAAAAGAATAAACAATTCACACCACACCCTTGAAAAATGATATTAAAAAAATGTTTTGAGATGTCATCTCGAGTTAAGAGAGGGTCCGAGAAAGGCCTTTCAAGTACATAAAAATAATATGCTAACTATTTTATCAATGCACATTTACTTTGGTGTGAATCAATAATTGATTCTTTATATTGATAGGCAAAATAAATTATTGTTATAAAAAACATTCAAAATATATATAAGACGATTAATATTTTTTTCTTCAGCTCTTCCTTTTGTTGCATGATATTTCTGCGATTTGCAGTTGCTCGCTCATGAAATATTTTTACAGCATCTCTTTTTTGAGATTTGACATTCTTGGGCTTGGAAATACTATAAATATTCGCCAAAGCTTTTGAACTCGACATAATTAATCTACCGCTCGACATAATTTTAAATAAAGGATTTAAAGAATAGGCCTGTGCTCCAGACGAAACCTTAAATTCCATTTTTTTAAATTAAGATAGCCTCACTCTGTCAACATCAGCAATTCCAACTTTAATTTTTTGCAATTTATTGTCGTTACTTTTTATGAAAAAATCATCTTCAACAATCTTCTCAAATAAAAATCCAAACAAAGGATTAATTTTCGTGTAAGTATAAAAATATGATAAATCATTCCAGCTGTAAAAACTATTCTCCTCTTTTTTCACATTATTAATTTTTATACCGTTATTTATCAATTTTATATTTTTCCACAACAGCTTTACTTCCACTTTGAGATTTTGCGTCATTTTTCAATTTGAGATAGAACATGACAGCAACAAAAAAACTAATAAAGCTTAATTTCAATAAAAGAAGAAAAAAGAATATAAAATTTTTTCAATTACATATCCCCAATTTTTTTTGTAATTGAGATTCTTTTATCTCTCATTCAAATAGAGAAATTGACGCTGGTTGATTTTTCATATTTAAATATTAATACTAGATAAAAACAAGAAATCCAAGCACTTCCCGAAGAAGTGTCAAGAAGATTTAAAAGACATGCCAATTGAGAATGCCACTTCAAAGCAATTTTATATAACTTTTTTTCTGTTCCCAACCGTAATTAATGCCGTCATCAGCAAAGACATCAACTGCTAAGACTGAAATTAAAAATAAATAGACTCCCCAAAATGAGACAATATGTAATTTCGTCTGACATATATTAATCGTTTCACTACTGTTAATATAATATCATTTTTAAACAAAAACATAAAAAATTTAATACTCTTTTTGACATCGACAATTATATTATGTACTCTTGGTATATAAATCTATATTTATCAATTCAGCTATGAAGACAAAAAAAATTCTATTCATCTGCAGTCAAAATTCAAATCGTTCACAAATCGCTGAAGCTTTTTTCAATTTTTATACAAAAGAAAAGAATCTAAACTGGACCGGAGAAAGTGCAGGAACCATGCCAGCTGAAAAAATTAACCCCGAGGCAATTAAATCAATGCAAAAAAAAGGAATTGACATTTCAAGTCAAAAACCAAAAAAATTTAATTCTCAAAAATTTAATAATTATGATAAAATTATTTCTTTTGGATGCTTGAGTAAAAATATGTTTGACAAAAATATTCAAAAAAAATTTGAACAATGGAACATTTTTGATAACAAAGAGGAAAATCAAGATAAAATTCGAGATGACATCGAAAACGAGGTAAAAAAAATAATCGCTAAAATGGTTGAGAAATTTCAGCAAATACCATAAAATAATACTACAAAAAAAGCAAAGAAGTTTATTAAAGGGAAAGGATTTTTATTAAAAAGTTAATTAAAATCTATTCTTCAAATATGACTTTTGAAGAAACTGCTTTTACAAGATTAGCTTAATGCAAACATTAATTTATAGACTTTTTTGTCTATTTTTAAATTATAAGATAGAATAGATATGTAATAAATCACGAAATTCATCAATGATTAAAAAACTCTTCAACACCAGAATCAATTCCATTACCTCTGCTGCTCTCATTTTGGCAATTGCCTCACTGGCCAGCAAATTTCTCGGTTTATATCGCGACCGAATCTTGGCTGGAACTTTCGGTCTTGGAAATGAACTTGATATCTATTTTGCCTCCTTTCGAGTGCCTGATTTGATTTTCAATATCGTTGTTCTCGGAGCAATTTCCGCCGGATTCATTCCAGTTTTTGCCAAACTAGTTTCACAAAAAAAAGAAGAGGAAGCCTTCAAAACCGCCAATGCTGTCTTGAATTTAGTTATGGTAGCTTTGCTTTTTTTATGTCTTTTGGGAATTATATTCGCGCCAACAATTGTCTTTTTTTTGACACCAGGTTTTTCTCCTGAGAAAAAAAATCTCACAGTTGAACTGACGCGTATTATGTTCCTCAGCCCCGTTTTTCTGCTCCTCAGTAGTATCACTGGAGGAATTCTTCAGTCTTATCATAGATTTTTCATCTATTCCCTCTCGCCAATTATGTATAACATTGGGATTATCATTGGCGCTTTATACCTCGCGCCAGTTTGGGGTATTCATGGTCTGGCGTGGGGAGTCGTTTTGGGTTCTTTTTTTCATTTTGCTGTGCAGCTTCCAATCGTCACAAAGCTTGGATTTAATTATAGATTTATTATTGACCTCAAGGACAGTGGTGCTCGAAAAATAATCAAAATGATGGTTCCTCGCACTTTGACGCTTGTCACTGTGCAACTCAACCTCATTATTATCACCATTATTGCTTCCACTCTGGTCGAAGGTAGTCTGAGTGCTTTTAATATCGCCAATAATTTACAAAGTTTTCCTCTGGGACTTTTTGCCATCTCTTTTGCCGTCGCTTCCTTTCCGACACTGTCCGCACTCAGTGATGATAAAAAAGAATTTGCCAAAAATTTAACTACAACCACTAAACAGATTTTATTTTTCATTATTCCAGTTAGTATCTTGCTTGTTGTCTTGCGAGCACAAATTGTCCGAACAATTTTTGGCACTGGCGAAATAAATTGGGAAGACACAACCATGCTTCTTGATGCTGTTGCTTTTTTCTCAATCAGTCTTTTTGCACAAGGTGTTATACCTCTTTTTTCCCGTGCTTTTTGGGCATTGCATGATGCTAAAACTCCATTTCTTACTTCCCTAATAAGCGTCATTATTAACATCATTCTGGCCTTTTACCTATCAGGTCAATACGGTTTTATTGGACTAATTGCTGCCTTTTCAATTTCCGCCATCGTGAATGCTCTGTTGCTTTATTATCTCATCAACAAAAAAACAGACTTCATCTGTCATACTCGAATTTATAAACCTCTCCTAAAAATTTCTGTTGCTGCTCTTGTCAGTGGCTATTTCTCTTATTCAACTTTATATTTTATCGTTCAATTTTTAAATACTAAAACAGGCATCGGTATTTTCTTGCAAGGCCTGATTGCAGGAATCGCAGGACTTGCTCTATACTGCATTTTGAGCTGGCAAATGAAAATTGAAGAATTTATGATTTTCAAAAATTCAATTCAGAAAAGATTGTTGAAGAAAAAGGTTAAAACCACGGAATTAATTACTGAAGATTAAAACACACAATATAAATGACATAAAAAAAATAGAGCTCAAATTGAGTTTCTTTTTTAATCCTTAAATATATCGCTCTATAAACATATATCAATTTAACTAACTAAAAACTTAACTAAATATTATTTAATAGATTATTTCCATCTTTTAAATTCCGAGATCCTTTAAAAAAATTGTGTCTGACAGGTATAATTAATATATACTTTGAACTACGAAATGCAAATTTTTGTTTCATTTTGAGCCTTAAGCGAGAAATTCCTTCAATATTATTATCGCTATTTACATTGTTGAAGGGATTTCTCAATCGCTATCGCTCATTTCGAAATGACAAAAGGAGGCATTTCGTAGTTCAAAGTATATAATATCAAAAAACAAAACTATGTCAGATAATAACAAAATATTAGAGAAAAGCATAAAGAACTTAAGAGAAAATTTAGACTCTTTATCAATGGATAAGTTTATTACCACCCTATATTGCTTTTTTATCTATTTATAGGTAAGATAAGTTATATTGAAGAATTGAACTATATCGATAACTAAAAATAAATGTCACAGCAAAACATCAGAAATTTCTGTATTATTGCCCACATTGATCATGGAAAATCAACTTTGGCTGATCGATTTTTGGAAATCACCAACACTGTTGCAGACCGAAATATGAAAGCTCAGCTTTTGGATCAGATGGACATCGAAAGAGAAAGGGGGATTACCATTAAGCTTCAGCCCGCTAAAATGTTATATAAATGGGAAGGAATTGAATATACTCTCAATCTCATTGATACTCCTGGACATGTGGATTTTGCTTATGAAGTCTCACGCTCTTTAGCAGCGGTTGAGGGTGCAGTTCTCCTTGTTGATGCAACTCAGGGAATCCAAGCTCAGACTCTAGCAAACTTATATCTGGCCATGGAACAAAATTTGGAAATTATTCCCGTAATCAACAAAATTGATATGCCAAATGCCATGATTAGTGAAGTTTCCCAAGAAATCAGTGATTTAATCGGCATCGCGACAGAAGACATTATCAAAATTTCGGCCAAAACCGGCGAAAATGTCAAGAAAGTTCTGGCGGAAATTGTCAAAAAAGTACCAGCTCCGCAAGGAGACCTAAACACCCCCTTACGAGCTTTGATTTTTGATTCATATTTTGATTCATATAAAGGAGTTGTGGCTCAGGTGAGAATTGTCGATGGAAAGATTGATAATGGTGACCAAATTTATTTTCTTGGCACAAAATCAAAATCGGAAATCATCGAAATCGGAGTTATCACTCCCCAACTTGTGAAAACTGAATTCCTACAAGCTGGAGATGTTGGTTACATTGCAACAGGATTAAAAGAAGTTGGGAAGTGTCGAGTTGGAGATACAATTACAAAATACGAATCGTCGTTCAAAGATGAAAAAGATACAGATAAATTTGTCAAACAACTTCCTGGATACAAACAAGTCAATCCAACCGTATTTGCCAGCATCTATCCCGTTGAAGGTGACGAATATCCAGGCCTTCGTGATGCACTTGAAAAATTGAAGCTCAATGATGCCTCTTTATCATATGAACCAGAAAGTTCCACTGCCCTTGGTCGAGGTTTTATGTGTGGATTTCTTGGAATGCTTCATCTTGAAATTATTTCTGAGAGATTGACCAGAGAATATGATATGAATCTTGTCATTACAACTCCCTCCGTCTCTTATATTATCAAAAATAGAAGCGGAGAAGAGATTACAATTTTTTCACCCGCCGATATGCCAGACCCCTCACTAATTGAATCAATCAAAGAACCATGGGCAAAATTAGAAATTATTTTACCAAAAGACAGAATTGGTTCGATCATGAAGTTGGCCGAAAATTCTCGTGCCATCTATCAAAGCACAAACTATCTTTCCGAAGGCAGAGTCATCTTGAATTATCAGGTTCCGTTGATTAATATTATTGTTGACTTTTACGATAATCTAAAAAGCATCTCCAGTGGTTTTGCATCTATGAATTATGAACAACTCGAATATCGTTCTGGAGATTTAGTCAAAATGGATATTTTAGTCGCCGGAGAACCAGTTGAAGCATTTGCCAGAATCGTTCCTCAAAGGCAAAGCACGGAAGACGGAAAAAGAATTGTTGCAAAATTAAAAGAATCAATTCCGCGACAAAATTTTTCCATTGCACTTCAAGCAACAATCGGAGGAAAAATAATTGCGCGTGAAACCATCAGTCCCTTCCGAAAAGATGTTACTGCTAAGTTATACGGAGGAGATGTTTCGCGAAAAAGAAAGCTTCTCGAAAAACAAAAAAAGGGGAAAAAGAAAATGAAATCTTTTGGTAAGGTTGATATTCCTCAAGAAGTATTTCTGTCCGTGCTAAAAAAATAATGCAAAATAAATATTTATAATTTTAGACTCCGATATAATTATTGAAGTTTAGAAAATCAATATTAAAATTTTTAAGTTTAGCTTAGTCGGCTATCGCCCATAACCAGTTCAGTGCCATATACGCCGAGAAAGAGCAAACACGATAAATTTGCAAAAAAGAAAATATAATTATAAACTTATTTTATAAACAATAACTTACAATCATGAGTCGCAACAAATCAAAGAAAAATAAATCAATTATAGGAAAAGATAATCCTGTCACAAAAGAATATAATATGAAGTCAGATTTTATAAATTTGTCGATTATTATAATTATCTTTGCCAGTTTTTTGGTTGGATTATATTATTATGATTTACAAAGCAATATTCTCGCCAAGATAACCGAGCAAATTCTGGGTTTATTTTAAAATAAAAAATGACAACTTCAAAAAGAAAATTTGGTGACAAAGGAGAAGAAATTGCCTGCAGATTTTTGAAATCTGACGGATATAAAATATTGCTTACAAATTATCAAAAGCAAATCGGCGAAATTGATATTATAGCTAAAAAAAATAATAGTCTCCATTTTATTGAAGTAAAAACTAGATCTATTAAAAGCACAGAAAAATATGGTCTTCCACAGGAAGCAGTAAATTTCTATAAAAGAAAGAAGTTGATTCGCACAGCTCTTTTTTATTTATCCGAAAATAATTTTATTAAAGATGAATTATGGCAGATTGATGTTATCTCAATTATACTAGATAAAGAACATAATAAAGCCAAAATTAATCACATTAAAAATGCTGTCAAT
This sequence comes from Patescibacteria group bacterium, assembly GCA_019428855.1. Lineage (GTDB taxonomy): Bacteria > Patescibacteriota > Minisyncoccia > JAHIHE01 > JAGLIN01 > JAHYJV01. The sequence continues at coordinate 8,297 of JAHYJV010000033.1, forward strand.
TATGATAATCTGTGAATTAAAACTCTGCAAAAGATGAGATACATAGGTAACACCCCTGTCTTGCCTAAAATCAAGAAAAAAGGTAAATAGGATGTTAAATCCTTAACCTATGTATCAATATGTATTATTACCTTGAATTACGAAATGCTGTT
>JAHYJV010000004.1 GCA_019428855.1 Patescibacteria group bacterium
GCTATGATTTTAGCAATCGCTTTTGCTGAAGCCATCGCAATTTATGCCTTGGTTGTTGCTCTTATTATTAAATTCGTTTAATAATCATTCAGTCAAAAGAGAAAGTAATTTCTCTTTTGGGGTGTGAGTATTAGAATATTTGTACTTTGAAAATTGGAAATTAGGTTTTGGAGATAGTCCAAATAAAATAAAGAGAAGAGTGATAATATTGAGTCGATTTAAATTCTACGATATAGTGCTAAATTTAGGATTGCATATGTTAAAAACAAATTCATTTAGTCCCATCAGTGCTACGATTGCATTTATTTTGTTTGTGACATTAGTAATAATTTTATATCGCTAAAAAAAGAATTGGAAAGCGAAAATAAAGCAAAAAAGCACGACTAAAAAGAAATATTTGATTTAATCTTTATTTCAAAACCTATTTTCTAATTTATTTACAAAATTAAAAAACTTTAAATTAATATAAATTTATGCCAGAAATATTTGATAAATTAGGACTTAATCCTAAACTACTTGTTGCTCAAGCTGTTAATTTTGTTTTGCTGTTGGTAATCTTGCAAAAAATTGGATATAAACCAATTTTGAAAATGCTCAACGACCGAACTGAAAAGATTGAAAAAAGCCTCAAACAAGCTAAAAAGATTGAAGAAGAGCTGAAAAATACAGAAGAGACAAAGATTGCCGAAATTAAAAAGGCAAAACTTGAATCACAGGAAATTATCAAAGAAGCGAATGAAGTTGCAGAGAAAAAATCACTAGAAATGATTGAAAGAACTAGGGCAAAAACTCAAGAAATTGTAGCAGATGCAAAACAAGAAATTCAAGCTGAAAAAGAATCTTCTATCAAAGAAGCAAAACAAGAAATCGCTAATATATCAATTCAAATTGCCAAAAAAATAATCGGTAATAATTTTGATGAAGATAAAGAAAAAGAATCGGTGAATGAAATTCTGGCAAAGATAAAATAAATAAGCTTTCCTTATTTTCTGTCATTCCGAAATCAGCGATAGCGAGTGAGGAATCTCTGAACTTTCTAAATTTCACCTAGACTTATATTATTTTCTTTTATAATTTTATCTATAAATTTCTCACCTTCGTTCCTCAAGTTCGAAATGACAATTTTTATTGTAAAAAAACATTATAAAATATACTAAATATGAAAATTACACCTAAACAATATGCCATTAGCTTATACGAATCAACACTAAAGATTGATAAGGTTCAAGCTGAACAAAGAATTGGAAATTTCATCGAAATTCTGAGAAAAAATAACGATCTTTCTTTAATTGAGAAAATCATTGAACAATATTATAAATATTACAGAGAGCAAAGTAACATCTCAAAAATTCAAGTTACAAGTGCGAAAAAATTAAACCCAGAAATTTTAAATAAGATCATCCAAAAGTTTAATAAGCAAATTGAGATTGAAGAAATTATTGATGAATCGCTAATTGGTGGATTTGTCCTCCGAGTAGATGACAATCTTTTGATTGATGGTAGTGTGAAAAAGAAACTCGAAAACCTCAAAAAGAATATAACTAAAGTTTAATTTTAAAATCATAATTTAAATAAAATGAATAGTCATATTATCGAAAATTTAAAACAACAAATTGCACAAACAAAACTTGAAACTCAAGTTGAAAAAGTTGGCAAGGTTGTCAAAATTGCTGACGGTGTTGCAACCCTCAACGGTCTGACAGAAGTTATGAGTGGCGAACTTCTGGAATTTCCAAATAACATTTTTGGTGTTGCCTTGAATCTTGAAGAAGACAGTATCGGAGCGATGATTCTGGGAAATTATCTGAAAATTAAGGAAGGAGATGTTGTCAAAAGCACTGGAAGAATTATGGAGGTTCCAGTTGGTGAGAACATGATTGGCCGCGTTGTAAATGCCCTCGGTGTACCAATTGACGGCAAGGGTGAAATCAAAACCGATAAATTCTATCCAGTTGAAAATACGGCTCCTGGAGTTATCACCAGAAAATCAGTAGATACTCCCCTTGCAACAGGAATCAAGGCAATTGATTCCATGATTCCAATCGGACGAGGTCAAAGAGAATTGATTATTGGGGACCGACAAACTGGAAAAACAGCGATTGCGATTGATACAATTATTAACCAAAAAGGTAAAGGTGTGACTTGTATCTATGTTGCCATTGGACAAAAAGAATCAAAAGTTGCCAAAATTGTGGCCAAACTGAAAGAAAGTGGAGCAATGGAACATACAATTATTGTTCTGGCTGGTGCTTCAGATCCGGCTTCAATGTCATATATCGCACCATATACTGGTTGCGCAATTGGAGAATATTTTATGGATCAAAATCAAGATGCTTTAATTGTCTTTGATGATTTAAGTAAGCATGCTTGGGCTTATAGACAAGTTTCGTTGATTTTGCGAAGGCCGCCAGGACGAGAAGCATATCCTGGAGATATTTTCTATCTTCATTCTAGATTATTGGAAAGAGCGGCGAAGCGTGATGAAAAATATGGCGGTGGTTCCTTGACTGCCTTACCAATTATTGAAACTCAAGCCGGAGATGTTAGTGCTTATATTCCAACAAATGTCATCTCAATTACAGATGGTCAGATTTTCTTAGAAACAGATTTATTCTATCAAGGGATTAGACCAGCGATTAATCCTGGAATTTCAGTTTCTCGTGTGGGATCTGCTGCTCAAACCAAGGCCATGAAAAAAGTGGCTGGAAAACTCAGACTTGAACTTGCTCAATTTCGGGAGTTAGCCGCCTTTGCACAATTTTCATCTGACCTCGACAAAGAAACCAAAGAGAGAATTGAAAGAGGAAAAAGATTAGTAGAGGTTCTTAAACAAGGTCAATATGATCCTATGGAAACAGAAGACCAAGTTGCGATAATTTTTGCAACCATTAATGGATTTCTAGACGAGGTGGCAGTTGAAAAAGTGAAAGATTTTGAAAGAGATATGCTGGACTTTTTAAGAGACAAGAATGCTCATATACTTGAAGATATCGCCAAAGAAGGAAAAATATCCGATGAAACTGAAAAAGATTTGAAAGAAGCAATTAAGGAATTCAAAGAGAAACAAGTGTAAAGACAATATGGCAATATAACAATTTAGCAATTTATCTTATGCAATCCACACAACAAATCAGAAGACAAATTCAATCAACCCAAAACACCTCGCAAATCACCAAAGCGATGGAAATGGTTGCTGCTTCCAAGATGAAAAAATCTCAGCAAGCTGCTCTTTTGGCCCGTCCTTATGCCGAAGCAGCTTTGAATATTTTGCAAAGTGTCAGCGAATCAGTTGAGCCAACGAAGCACTGCTTGCTTGAAAATCGAGAAGTTCATAATTTATGCCTAGTTGTTGTCACATCTGACAAAGGTCTTTGTGGCGGATTCAATGGTAATGTTCTCAAAGAAGCAGAAAAAATTGTCAACGCCAATGAAAATAAAAGCATCTCTATCATCGCTATTGGCAAAAAAGCTGAAACTTATTTCAAAAAAAGAAATGACATATCTGCTGTTTTCAATGGTATTGGAGATACAGTGGAACTTCGTGAAACACTGCCGATTTCAAAACTTTTGATTAACGAATTTACAGAAAAAAAATATGATGGAATAGTAGCTGTTTATAATAATTACATTTCAACAATCAAACAAGATGTGAAGGTGAAAAAACTTTTACCAATAACTAGAAGAAGCCTAGAAGAAACAGTTGAAGAAATTGAAGACATGACCAAGAGCGAACACAAAGAAAATAATGGTGTTGATTATACTTTTGAGCCATCTGCTTCCAAAGTTTTGTGCGCCCTACTTCCAAATCTTGTGGAAACGCAAGTTTATCATGTCATCCTTGAATCAAATGCCTCAGAACATAGTGCCCGCATGGTGGCCATGAAGAACGCCACTGACAACGCTAAAGAAATGCTTGGTGATTTGAAATTATTATATAACTATATCAGACAACAAAAAATTACTCAGGAAATCAGTGAAATTTCAGCCGGAGTTGCTGCACAGGAATAAACTTGTCATTCTGAGCTTGACTCAGAATCCTTCGTCTATAACAATAAGTCAATCCCATAAATCACCGAACATTAACATAAAAAGAAAATATAACAATTATCTTAAACGAAAAATCAACTGTGTTTGTACTGTAGATGAACGAATGTTGAAAGCTAAACAAACTAAGACATAACATCAAAAAGATTCTGAATTAAGTTCAGAATGATAAATATAAATGTACATTAAAATTTGAAAATTGAGTTTTGGAATATATTTCAATAATAATGAAAGATATTGATGAAGCGATCTAAATACGATTATGGTTTAAAAAAAGAAATAAAGAAACTATGGAAATAGTATATAATCAGAAGTTTAAAAATAAAATTTAAAAAAGCAGCGGAAAATCTCGTAAGAATGAAAGGAGAGGTGAGTTCGAAAAAATTTGGAATAGCTCATCTTCGCTACGAACTAAAACAACTAGAAGAAGGAAGTTAAGACAACTTCCTTTCCAAAACTCAATTTTTAAATACTATTTTGGAGTTCACCCTCCAGGGTCTAAATCAAGTGCTTGCTTGCAGAATGAAGGGCAGACTCCAGCGATATAAAAAATAACAATTAAACAATATAACAATAAAATTTATGAATGCCGGTAAAATTGTACAAATCATCGGAGCCGTGGTTGATATTGAATTTCAAGACCAACTTCCAGCTTTATACAATGCAATCAAAACTAAAACCTCAGATAATAAAGAATTAGTGCTGGAAACAGTTCAACATCTTGGGGCAAACCGAGTACGAGCAGTTTCTATGGGATCAACAAATGGCCTTCAAAGAGGGACAGAAGCGGAAGATACGGGAGTGCCAATTTCAGTGCCGGTTGGAGAAGAAGTTCTTGGAAGAATGTATGATGTTTTGGGAAACTCAATTGATGGGCTGGAAGATACAAAAGAAATCAAACAAAGGTCTCCAATTCACCGAGATGCACCAAGCTTTACCAGTCAATCAACAAAAACAGAAATTTTTGAAACAGGAATCAAAGTTATTGACCTAATTGCTCCTTTCTCTAAAGGTGGAAAAGTTGGACTTTTTGGTGGTGCAGGAGTTGGAAAGACAGTTCTGATTCAAGAATTGATTCGAAACATTGCTACCGAGCATGGAGGTTATTCAGTTTTTGCTGGAGTTGGAGAAAGAACTAGAGAGGGAAATGATTTATATCACGAAATGAAAGACAGTGGTGTACTCGAAAAAACAGTGCTTGTGTTTGGTCAAATGAACGAAGTTCCAGGAGCCAGACAAAGAGTTGCTCTTTCAGGATTAACAATGGCAGAACACTTCCGAGATGAAATGGGAAAAGATGTTTTGCTTTTCGTTGATAATATTTTTCGATTCACTCAAGCAGGTTCAGAAGTATCAGCATTACTTGGAAGAATGCCCTCTGCGGTAGGATATCAACCAACACTTGCTCAGGAAATGGGAGAACTTCAAGAAAGAATTACTTCAACTAACAAAGGATCAATTACCTCGGTACAGGCTGTTTATGTTCCTGCTGACGATTTGACTGACCCAGCTCCAGCCACGACTTTTTCACATCTTGATTCAACTGTTGTACTTTCTCGATCACTCGTTGAACTGGGAATCTATCCTGCAGTTGACCCACTTGAGTCAACTTCAACTGTTCTTGATCCAAATATTGTCGGAGATGAACACTACCGAGTTGCAAGAGCGGTACAAAAACTTTTACAAAGATATAAAGACCTTCAAGATATTATCGCAATCTTGGGGATGGAAGAACTTTCTGATGAAGATAAAATGATTGTTGCTCGAGCCAGAAAAATTCAAAAATTCCTTTCTCAACCATTCTTTGTTGCCGAAGTTTTTACGGGAACCACTGGGCAATATGTCTCCCTCGCTGACACCATCAAAGGATTTGGAGAAATTCTTGATGGAAAACACGATGACAAAAATGAAAACGATTTCTATATGAAAGGTGGAATTGATGAGGTTGGAAAGTAAAATCATATCTTACTAACTGACCAATTTAATAAATTTGATTCTTCGAGTATAAAATAAAAGAATATGAAAATAAACCTACAAGTCATAACTCCCGAAAAAATTGCTTTTCAAGGTGAAGCTGATGGTGTTTCGATTCCCACAAAAAGCGGAGAAATTACAGTTTTAGCTAATCACATTCCCATAATCAGCACGATGAAACATGGCGAGCTTGTCATTCGTAATGGCAAAGAAGAAATTTATATGGCGGTTTGTAACGGCTTTATCGAAGTGAAAAAGAATTGTGTCATTGTGATGACTGACATTGCAGAAAGAATTGCTGAAATTGATGAAGAAAAAGCGATAGAAGCGAAAGAAAAAGCCAAGAAACTTCTTTTTGAAAAAGACCGTCTTTCCGACCTTGCTTTTGCTGACACCACGGCTATGCTTGAAAAATCTCTGGCTAGAATCAAGGTTGCCAGAAGAAAGAGGAGATAAAGAGTGTTTGTCACTGCGAACTTGAATGAAAAACTTTTGAATATTACGCACTGTATTTTTAATAGTCAATGGTGCATCAACGGAAATACAAGCACAATTATTTTTACATTTAATCTGAACATCCGTAATTTAACTTTTATGAAATATGTAATGATTTATAGGACAGATTAATTGCTATAAACGAAAGATCTGATTCAAGTTCAAAATGACAATTTAAATAATATGAATATCAAACAAACTCTTCAAAATTCAATAGAGAAATTAGAATCACGCAAAATTCCTTCCGCCAATATTGATGCGGAAGTTTTGTTATTGGGAGCGTTGAATAAAAAACAATTAAACAATAATATTCATAGTTCTAAACTCGGGATTGCCACGATGCCCTATGAGACTTCCGGCATTGACGGTTGGAGAATTACAAGAAGCTGGCTCTATGCACACAATGATTATGAACTGACTAGTGAGGAAAGTGTTTTGTTTGATAGTTATATAAATCGAAGAATTAAACACGAACCAGTGGCATATATCATAAATAAAAAAGAATTTTACGGTTATGAATTTTTCATAAATGGAAATGTCTTAATCCCACGCCCCGAAACAGAATTAATCGTAGAAAATGTTTTGCAAATTATAAATGAGAGAAAAGATTTGAATAATAAATTTACTTTAATCGATATTGGAACTGGCTCAGGATGTATCTTGATTAGTATTTTAAATGAATTTAAAAAAAATAATAATCTAAAATATATAAATCAATCAATCGCAATTGATATTTCCAAAAGAGCAATTGAAATTGCCAAGATAAATGCGAAAAAATATAATCTGGAAAAAAATATAAAATATATTTCCAGTGACTTTAAAAAAATTATTAATCAAAAATTATTTTTCAATTCAAATAATTTTATTATCACTGCCAACCTTCCATATATTTCAAGCGACAACTATGAAAAACTTGATAATAGTGTGAAGGACTTTGAACCAAAGCTTGCCCTTACTGCTGGAATAGATGGTTTAGATGAAATTAAAAAATTACTACATTCAATTTCAAAAATTAAGCTCCAATCAAATCAAATATTATATTTTCTCCTTGAAGTAGATCCTAGTCAAATTAATTTTATTATAAAACTATTAGATAAATATTTCAATGATATTAAAAGCCTAATAATCAAGGATTTAAGCGATAAAAACAGGATTATAGTTTTAAAAATAAGCTTCTAGCATAAATTAAAACACGGCCTTGAAACCGTATTTTAATTTGTACACAAAGCTTATTTTTTCTTAGTAGTTTTCTTTTTAGCAGCTGGTTTTTTCTTGGCAACTTTTTTTACAGCTTTTTTAGCAACTTTTTTCTTAGCAACTTTTTTTACAGCTTTTTTAGCAGCTGGTTTTTTCTTTTTTGCTACAACCATTTACAACACCTCCTTTCTTTATTAGTTAACACCAAATAATTTAAATCATATTCTATATGCGTTACATTTTCGTTTAATGTGTAATGATTTAATTTATTATATTTATAAATTTTTTTATTTCTGATTTAATTATATAATAAAATAAAACAATTTACAATACTCTGTCAACATATTTAATTAAAAATAATTTTTATAATATATTTTTTATATTTTAAAAAATTTACCAGATATTTTTTATTGTAAGATATAGTTTCAAATTTTTTATATTATTATTTCTGAGTAATTAATAAATTTTATGATATTATTTTTATTATATATTTAATTATTATGAATAAATATATTTTTTATTGATATTATTAATTTAGATTATTGGTATTTCATAAATAAGCACTACTTTTGCCTTATACTTGCTAATATATGCTACTTATGTTAGCATCTAAGTAGTGGGATCTTTAACAATTTAACCTAAATTTGAAAGGAGGTGAAACATGCACAATGGATAATGAAATCGAAATTACTACTAATGACTCAAAGGGACTAGTTGATAAAATAAAAGATTGGAGTTATGAAAATTGGCAAACAATTTTAGTTGTCTTGATTGTTCTTATCGTTGGAGTTAGTGCTTATAATTATAATCAAGAAGAAAACGATAAAACTGGGGATAACTCTGTAGCTGTTGTTGATGAAATTGAAAATAATAGCAACGATAAAAATAATGTTGCCGCTGACGTAACAGATGAAGAAAAAGAAATTATTGCCGAAGAAACTGATATGCAAGAAGCTGAAGTTAATGATAATCAAATTACAAATACAAACAATAATAGTCAAGTCGCGAAGATTGAAACCGAAAAGGGTAAAGTTCTCTCAAGCAAGGACCAAGATGGAAAAACCTATACCGCAACTGCTAGCTACGGAGAAGGAATTACTCACCTAGCAAGGCATGCCTTTAATGAATATCTTCAAGAAAATAATATTGATGTCAATTTAAGCCAAGAACAAAAAATATATATAGAAGACTATATGCAAAATAGAAAAGGAAATCAAAAAATTAAAATTGGACATCAAGAAACATTCTCCGAAGGTTTAATTCAAGAAGCAATATCTCAAGCAAGTAATTTATCAGATGCAGCTATACAAAATCTTAAAAAATATATAAAATAAACGCATCCAATTGCTCCATATTATCAAGTTCTAGTATATAAACGCTCAATACAAAAAACTTTCAAAATGCATCAAAATATAAAAAAACTGGACAACTATGGTCCAGTTTTTTTATATTTAGTTTATTTATCTTCTTCCAGTCTAGAATCTAACGCAACAATATTGGCACGAAGCGCTAAATGTGTTAAGTTAGATTCTAGACTGGAAGTAACTTAGTTTCTAGAATTTAAGCTTAATTCTTCTTCATACAAATCAGCGTAAAGCATTACCTGGTTCGGATAGAAAAACAAGTTTTTTGACCTCCAGTTTCCGCCTCCTAAATATCTTCCTGCTGCTTCATATTCTGCATTATAATCACCACCAATAACACCAGGTATATCAGAGACTTTCACAGCCATAGCAGCCATAGCATCTGCTAAATCCCACGGATTTGGAGGATAATGACCCGTCACCTCGCTAATTCTTTGCTCGTATGCTATCCAGGTTGTGGGAATAAATTGAGCAGGTCCCATTGCCCCACCACAACCATAAGTCGGCTCGCGGGAAACTTTCACAGAGTCAGGTTCAATTCCCAATCGATCTACAATAGAAAAGAATGCTTTTTTCTCATCTGCCGCTCTTTTCAAATAGTATTCCTTTCTGGTTGTATAAATTTTTGATAATCTTATGTAGCATCCATACATATCATTTTCGAAAGTTCCACTACCCGTATTTTTTCCCAAATTAGATTCAACTTTTAAAATTCCTAATAAATATGCCGGCCTAACTCCAATTACAGAGCCAATATGTTTCGCCGCCGAAAAAGCATCATCAAATTTAATTTTATTTCCTAGGCTTTGTAAATCATAAAGCTGAGCTTTAAGTGAAGGTAAAATGTTTTTATTTTCTTCTAAGAGTTGATTAAATTGTGCTTCTTCTCCCTTAGTGACTTCTAGTAATTCATCTTTCTGAATCTTAAGCACGGCCATTGATTCATTTTGACCTGATTTAATTTGAATTAATTTTCCCATACCTTCTCTTTGTTCATTAAGCTCTTTTTCTTTTAATTCAAGTTCCTTTTTTTCATTTTTTAGATCTACGATTGTCATAAACACTTTATCTTTCAACGAATCCATGGCATCAACTTCATTGAAAAATTCGGAAATATCACCTTTGGCAATCAATATCTCTAAAAGAGAGTCTTGCTCATATGTATATAGGGCCTTAATCAAATTTTTGAGATTTAACCGATCCCTTATGATTTTGTCTTCTCCTTCTTTTATTTTTTGTTCAATATCTTCTAATTCAAGTTCGGCTTCCTCAATTGATAATGAGGTCTGTTTAATTTCAAGTTCATTTTTGGATATATTGCTATTATACAAACTAATCTCTCTTTTTAAGGTTCGCTCTTTATTTTGTTGTGCCTTTATCTCAGCTTCAAAATCTTTGATTTTATCTTCTATGGCATTAATTTCTTCTCTCTTTTCACTAATCAATTTATTTGTTTCTTCTAAGTCAAATTGCTCATCGCTGGATTGCGCAAAGCTTAAACTTTCAGCTACAGCGCTAGAAAAAATTATGCTCAAAAAAAACAAACCACAAAACAAGAATGCTTTGTGGTTGTACGACAAAAGAATTTTAATATTTTTAATCACTGAACTCATAAAAACTAAATTAAGCTTAAAAGCACATCAAAGGACAATCTCTTTTGAGATAATACTGAAATTCCTATGATTTAAAATAAAAAAAATTTTAACTTAATAGGTTTAATCTACTTTTCTTCTTTCTTTTTCTGATCGTCATCAGCTGAAGCCTCATCTTGCTTTTCTGTACCCTCAACAGCTTCCACATTTTCTTCAACTTTTTCTTCCAAATCTTCAAGATCTTGTGCTGTTCGCGGAGCAGTTACTGTAACAATTACTACTTCAGGATTAGTGAGAATTTCAATACTTTCTGGAAGATTTAAATCCTTGACTCTTACCATATCATCAATTTTTTTTAATTGAGATAAGTCAACTTCAATGTTATGGATAAGATCTGATGGCAAACATTTAATTTCAAACACATCATGACTCTTAACCAAAACTCCGCCTTCGCCTTTTACTGCTGGAGACTCTCCGACAAAAACAACATTCACATTAGTTATAATTTTCTTGTCCATTCTTACTTGATATAAATCAAAATGAATAATACTGTCAGTAACTGGATCTGTTTGAAAATCGGTAATTACAACTTTTCCAAAAGATTTGTCATCAATTTTCAAATTAAGCAATGTACTCTCCCCTGCCTGTTTTAATATTTTTTTAAATATTTTCCCCTCAATTTTGATACTTTGATTTTCCTTTTTATACCCATAAACTATCCCAGGAACATAACCCTCTACCCTAAGCCTGTTTGCCTGATTTTTTTTCGCTTCTCTCGTTTTCGCTAATATTTCTAGTGTTTCCATAGTATATATTACTTATTTTTTAAAAATTTATGCATTTCAAGAACATCATCATACTCAACACAACTATGTTCTTCTATGCTTTTAAAATCATCTTCCATAATATCTGATGTCATACTAATCGATGTTATTCCAAAAGCCCCTGTCATGATTAACATCATAATAGAACCTTGACAATTTTTGCAATTTAGATATAGAGTGACAACCCCTTCTTTACTGTTCATTACTTTAATATCTTTTTTTTCATATTTATAATCACACAATGGACATTTAGTCATAATTTGCATGCCAGCCGTTTGATTAGATTTTGACATAATATTTGTTTTTAGTTTATTTAAGCTTAAATTTCGTGTTTCAAACTATAAAACATAACATATACATCTTAATATAATATACTGAGTATGTCAAGATTATGTTTATGCTACGATAATTGAATTCTACCAAAAATTAACTATTTAATCAAATGGGTCTAATGGGGATTATTGACGTCTAAGCAATAAACATATATACTAAATAAGTCGTTCAAGAATTATAGCGATTTTAAGAGAGGAAATTTATTATAATATAAGCGATACAATTAATACAAAAATAAACAAAAAACCGGGAAAAAATACCCGAGTTTTTGTTTGGGCTATTTGTTTCTTTCTCTAATTTTCAATGCCTTGCGAACAATTTCCCTGTCATCCCACGGAATTTTTTCCTCTCCACAAACCATAAATTGCTCCGCTCCTTTTCCCGTAATAATAACCAAATCATCCTTTTGAGCCATATTAATTGCTTTTTGAATGGCTTCTTTCCGATCTGACATCCGAAAAAAAGTTTCTCCAAGAATTTTATTTTTTACTCCCGCGACAACTTGATCAATAATCTCTTCTGGATCTTCACTGTATGGGTCTTCATTGGTAATAATTACGATATCAGCATACTCTGAAGCCAATTCTCCGCCCTTGGCCCGATAAGTCTTATCACGATCTCCTGTACCACCCAAAACGGCAATCATTCTTTTTTGTACAGTCGGTTTCACAGCTCTATAAACATTTCGCAGAGAATCAGGAGAATGTGCATAATCTACGATAATTTCAAAATCTTGTCCTTCCTGAATTTTTTCCAGTCTTCCAGGAATGTTTTTAATTGATTCTAATGCCTTTTTAATGGCAAGTGGCCTGATGTTTTCAGCAAGTCCAACTGCCGTGGCTGCCAATGAATTATAAATATTAAACTCACCAATAAGTGGCAACTGCACTGGCATTTTCCCCTTATCCGTCTTTACTGCAAATTCTAGACCTCCTTTTTTGGAAATAATATCCTCCGCTTTTAATAATTTGATATTTTCCAAATCTCCATAGCCCTTGAGAGAGAAAGCATATTTTCTCGGACCTTTGAAGTTCAAAAAGCTTCTCAAATTTTCATCATCATAGTTGACGACTATATTTTCCAAATCTTTGGTCAGCAATGCATTATGTGAATTCTTATAGTTTTCGTAAGTTTTGTGATAGTCAAGATGATCGCTCATCATATTTGTCAGCACAACCGTTTTATATTTCACTCCCCAATGCCGAAATTGCACAAGCCCATGTGAAGAAATTTCCACAATTGCATAATCACATTTTTCTTTAACTGCTTTTTTCAAAAATTTTTGCAAATAGAATGGAGACGGAGTCGTCAGTTTGATGTCATTGAGCCATTTCTTCTTTCCAATTTGAAAATTTGCCGTAGAGAGCATAGCAACTTTATGACCACCTTCTTCCAAAACCTTGGCAATCATATTCGTCGTAGTTGTCTTTCCTTTTGTTCCAGCCACACCAATAATCCTGATTTTTCTTTTTGGAAAATTGTACATTGCCACAGCCAAAATAGCCCTCACTTTGTGTGTAAATAAAATAAAGCTATAAGGAACAATTTTTCTTAACTTCTGCTTAATTCGGTAAATCATATTTATAAATTATCAATTAATTAAGGTTGTAACGAGATTAATAAATTATATATTTCCTCGTTTAAATCACAAAAATCATCTTGGGAAATTTGACGGATTTTCAAATCTAGCAATGTAACAATTTTGACACTTATCTACTCTTTTTAATTAAAAATAAATATTTGATAACTTCAATTATCACAAGTTCTACTAAGAAGACAAATATCATCAAAGACCAATCCGCCAAGTTAAGAGGAACTGTCTTCAAGATGCTTTGAAAAAAAGGATGATAGATGCCAAACATTTGAAAAGTAAAAGCAAATACAACAGCTGCAATTAAATACCAATTTGAAAACATATTTTTCGCAAAGAATGAATGTCTAAATGACCGAACCGAAAAAACATAAATCAAGGAATCAATAGCAAGAATTGAAAAAGTTATGGTATTCGCTCTGGCAAAATCTCCAGTTACATTAAAAACATACCAGAAAACAGCTAACGACAAAATTCCACTTGAAATACTTATAGCAATAATCAAAGTTTTAATTTCCAAATTCAGCAATGGTTCATTGGTTTTGCGTGGGGGTTCTTTCATGATATTCTCTTCTTTGGGCTCCAAAGTTAAAGCTGCGTCAGGAAGACCGTCTGTGACGAGATTAATCCAAAGGATTTGTACGGCAGTCAAGGGAAGGGATATTTCCTTGGGCAGAAAAAGAAGTGCTCCCATAATCACAATTACTTCACTAAAACTATCAGAGATAAGATAGACAATTATTTTCCTAATGTTTTCATAGATTACGCGCCCTTGTTCAACGGTGGTAATAATGGTTTTCAAATTATTGTCCAAAAGTATAATGTCAGCAGTTCCTTTAGCAACCTCCGTTCCGCTACCTAGAGCAATTCCGATATCAGACGATTTTAAGGCTGGTGCATCATTCACTCCATCTCCGGTCATAGCCACAACCTCTCCTTTGCTTTGGAGAGCATCAACAATTCTCAATTTATGATGAGGAGCCACGCGAGCATAGACCTTTATCTTCCCAACTATATTATTAAAATCTTTTGTGCTCATTTGATCCAGCTGCTGACCGTCTAGAATATTTTGATTATCAACCTTCATCCCTAGCTCATTGGCAATGGTTTTGGCCGTTAGACGATTATCTCCAGTTATCATTACAATCCTTATTCCAGCCTCTTTGGCGAGTTTTATAGTCTGTTTTGCTTCTACTCTAATTGGATCCTTAATAGCAATTAATCCCACAAAAACAAGATTATTAACTAATTCATCATCATTTTCTTCAATGAAGTTATCTACGATTTTTTTATCTTCAACGGCTTTAAAGGCAACAGCAAGTATTCTTAATCCCTTTCTACTTAAATCTTCCTGACTTTTTTTTAAAAATTTCAAATTCTCTTCTGTCATTATTTTCTTTTTGCCTTCAATCAAGACATATCGAGATCTGTTAATGATTTCTTCGGGAGCACCCTTAGCATAAATTTCAAAGTTATCAGCGTCAGATTTATTCAATGTCGCCATGAATTTTCTCTCTGAATTAAACGGAATCTCACCAATTCTTTTGTAATCCTTTCTTATTTTCTGCGGATCGATGCCGATGCTCCGGCCGGAATATAAAAGTGCTTTTTCTGTATAATCTCCATGAATTTTCCAATGCTCTGATGTTTCCTGCGCATTTTCCACTATCGCATTATTACAGATTAATCCTATCTTAACAGCAACTATATGAGCTAATTTATGCTTCTCTTCTTTGATGAGCTTATCTTTTAAATTTTTCGCAATCGAAAATACAGAACTCATTGTAACAATGTGATCGACCTTCATTTTTCCCTCGGTAAGTGTTCCAGTTTTATCCGTACAAATCACAGTAGTACTACCAAGAGTCTCGGCAGCTACCAATTTTCTGACTAGAGATCCTTTTTTCAAAATTCTTTGCATGCCGATTGCCAACACCACCGTTACAGCCACTAATAAGCCTTCGGGAATTGCCGCTACGGCCACCGCTACGGCAATCGTAAATATTTCTTCAAAGTGAATACCGCGAAATAGTCCGATAGCTAAAATAATTATTACTATTAGAAAAGTTAATATTCCAAACATTTTACTGAAAGCAGCTAATTGCTTCTGTAAGGGAGTTTCTTCAGTCTCCGTTTCTTTTAGTAGTTGGGCAATTTGACCAAATTTTGTCTCAATGCCAATTGATGTCACAACCATCATTCCTCGACCTCGGGAAATTGCCGTTCCCATATAAACCATATTATCTTTACTTTCTTCAACGACTTGTTTATCTTGAATTTTTGAAACCTTAGTAATTGGAACAGATTCCCCCGTTAAGCTTGACTCATCGACATCAAGTTCATGGGCTTCAAGAATTCGACCATCCGCGGGAATTCGATCTCCTGCCCGAAGCACAATGATATCTCCGATAACAATATCTTCTGAATTTATTTCTTTTTCTATGCCGTCCCTGATAACATCTGATTTGTGCTGCACCATTTCCTTTAACTTCGCCAATGAATTCTCCGCCTTAGACTCCTGAATAAATCCCACAATTGTGTTGAGGAAAACCGCAAAAAGTATCACACTCGCATCAACCATTTCCTCAAAAATAAAAGAGATTAAAGCTGCGACCAAAAGAATATAAACCAAAGGGCTCTTAAATTGATTTATCAAAATTGTCAGTGCTGAAAATTTCTTTTTTACTGGCAAAGCGTTCTTGCCATATTTTTTCAAGCGATGCTCCGCCTTATCTGAAGCAAGCCCATTTTGAGAAGACTTTAAATCCTCTAAAACATTTTTAATACTTAAATTATGCCATTCTTTTTTTTGCATTTGTTCATAATTATTTTTTTATTTTTACACCTAAAAATACATAGCTTTAAACTATATACTACTAAAAATACCATAAATTTAGTTTTTGAGCAAAAAAAAGAGCTCTACACTAATAACTGTGGTGGATAACTAAAGAAGTGGTAGAATTATATTGAAGAATTAATAATAATCTTAACTGTTAAAAACTACACTTCACTTAATTTTATAAACATTGTCATCCCGAGTGACGAAAGGAGCCGAGGGATCCCTCTTAATCTCACAAAATTCTATCAAACATCAATCTCGAATCTAGTAAAGATTCCGAATCTGGAATTTTGCAAAAAACCGTTAGCTCCATGTATCCTGACTGAAGCCTTGTGTGATTTTCAGCAAACTTTTTCTGATTCGCACAGATCTTCGCAGGGCTACCGCCACAATGGAGCCAGCTCTTGATAATGAGGATGTCTCGCATCTTGTAAAGCACCTGTTTCTGGTTCACGCGTTTGCACTATAAAGATGCCTAGCAAGATGCAGGGAATTATCGAAAACCTCTGAGAGTGTCAAATATAGAGAGAGCGATTTCTCCGCTCCGCTATCTTGCGGTCGGAATACAGCTATGTGTTACTATTTACTTTCGAACAAAACTACTTGACTAGGGTCAGGTTAGCTCTCGCTTCACTTCCATACTTGACCACTACACATTTTAACAAAGAGCCTAAGTCTTTAATTTATTTTTTCTTCTCATCTTTATATATATCAAAATTATATCCAAACCGATTTCCTTGATCATCCTTGCCTTTAATTGCCCACCAAATTCCAACGCCGATACTTTGCAGGATTATTTTCAAATGTCCTTCTTTAGCAAATCTTCTGGGAGAAACTTTTATCTTTGAACCCTTCATCACTCTGAACTTTCCAATTTTTCCAATTCGTTTGGCATAGTCTGAATCTTCACCCAAAATAATTCTTTCGTCAAATCCTTTGATTTTTTCATGCATCTCTTTTCTGGCAAAGATGCACCAGCCGCCTGCAAAGGGACTAATTTTTTGAAAAGTCATTGCTAAAGTATTCCAAAAAGCATAGAACAGGCGATCAAGAAATATACCCTGTACAAAGGCTCTTGGCACAGCACAGTCTAACTTCCGATCTTGAAATTCTTCCACAAGTAATTCCAAAAAGAACTCGTCCGCCAGCTCCGTATCAGAATCAAGAAAAAGCAAGATTTCTCCCTGGGCAATTTTTGCTCCTAAATTTCTACCCGAACCAGGCATCCCTCCTTGAGTTAAAACACAATTATATTGTTTGGCAATTTTTGGGGTTTTGTCTTCTGATTTATTATCTGCCACAATTATTTCATAATCAGCAAAAGTCTGTTTGCGGATACTTTCGAGAAGCTTCGGTAGATATACTTCCTCGTTTTTTGTAGGAATAATAATTGATAAAATCATAATTTATAATTAAAAAATAAATTAAGCTTCCATTATTTAATTAAACTCCTGTACAATTTCACAATTTTTTCCACCCATGGAACAATCTCAAATTTTCTGGCATTTTCCTTGGCTTTCTCAGCCATTTTTTTTCTCAATTCCTCGTTTCCTGCGATTTGCAAAACTTTTTCAGCGAATTCTTCTTCTGAATTACTAGTTAAAAATCCGTCTTCTCCGTCTTGCACAATATCCTCAATTCCGCTAGCACGAATCGCCACCACCGGGGAGCCAGCTGCCATCGCTTCAACTGCCACAAGCCCTTGTGTTTCCGTGTGGGAAGCAAAAACAAAAATATCGCTGGCTTGATAGAGATTGATAATTTCATTTTTATCAACAAGTCCCGTAAAAACAACATCTTTTTCCAGCCCAATATTTTTCGCCATTTCTTCCAGCTCTTTTCTCACCGCACCATCCCCTACTATCATCAACTTAATCTTTCCAAACTTCTTCTTCATCAAAGAAAATGATTCTACAATAAATTTTATATTTTTTTCTTCCACAAGCCTGCTCGCAGTAATAAGCATTATCTCGTCGGATTTAATTTTATATTTCTCACGAATCTGATTTCTTTGACAAGTAGAATTGGCGAAATTATCAATATCTATGCCGCTTGGGATGATACTAATTGGAGCCACAATTTTATGATCCCGAAGTAATGTCTTTATCGCTGTTGAAGGAGCGATGACATTATCACATTGATTCGAATAACCAACTGTCACTTTTCTGATATATTTTTTAGCGATGAAACCAGGAACCAAAGGGATATAGTGAGAATAGTCTTCATACTTAATGTGATAAGTAAAAACCAAAGGAATATTCAACTCCTTGGAAAATTTCAATGCCTCCGAACCCAATGAATATGGCTGATGAGAATGTAGAATGTCCAACTTTAAATCCTTGACAACCTCCTTCATCTTTGATCCAAATGGAATTGGAATGACATAAAAATATCCACCATAATTAAAGCGGACACTTTTATAACGATAAATATTTTTTACTTCATCTTGATAGTTTGGATATTGTGGCGCAAAAATAAATACTTCGTGCCCTGACCCTTCAAGACCCTTGGAAAGATTAATAACCGAGGTTTCCATTCCACCTTTCGAAGGTGTATAATAATTGATAAACATTCCTATTCTCATATTTTTTTTATTAGTTATAAATCTATTTTTCAACTTCTTTATTTTTCCGATCTTCAATTATTTTCAAGCTTTTTTTTATATGAAAAACTATGCTATTCCAAAATGAAGGAAGATACACAAAGCTCGCAAAAATCATGGCTATCAAAATAACAGCATCATAACTCATACGAGTCCAATAATCGTCCTCGAGCTTAAACCACATTCCAATTTCATCAAAAGTCAATGCAATTCCAATGCCATATAAAATTCCAATTTTAAGCCTATTTTTGTCATCTTTGTGAACAAGAGCAAGAAACCCGGCAATAGCCATAATGACAATTCCGTAATTAAGATGATGAATATGATAACCTTTTATATAAAGATATGGATCGTCTATAACTCCAAAAGTTCCCAACAAGACATAAATCCTGACAATTATAAATGTCAATAAAAAAGAAACAAGTACCACAAAACTCATTCTTTTCCTATGTCTTTCTACAAGTTTATAATAAAAATGATTCAACTTTATATTAGCTTAATGATAAATAATAAAAGTTAATAATACCTAACATCAATTTTTGAAAACATAAGGTCAAATTCTATGTCTACTTTTTTTATCACACTATCATAATTTGAACTTGTATATTCTTTCAAGCTTCTTTCCATTCCAATGTCATTAAAATTATCAGTGATTAGAAACTTGTCTAATGATATTTTCACACCCATCTCTCTTGGTATTCTCAAGTTAATTTTAGAACCTCTTGATTTTATTCTCATCTTCTTAATTGCATTATTAACGATTATTTCATTGTCACTTAAATTAGAATCTAAAATGAATTCCGAAACATTAAGATTTGCTGCATTAAACTTATTGACACTCATTTTGGTATTAGCTTTTATTCTAACTGGGAGTTCTTTTCCGATTTTAAGATCCCATAAATGATTGTCTTCCCAAGGACTAAAAATATAATTGCTAAGAGAATTTCCAGAAATTTCATATATGTCCCCTATGTCAAACTCTCGATAGTATGTGTACGGAACAACACCACGTGACACAGAAAGATCACCGGTAATTAGATTACTCTCGTTCTCATTTATAAATAGCGTCCCTGAAGAAAAGTCCAAATTAATATCAACCACCTTGTCCTTAGAGACAGGCTCTTGGTTTATTTTATATGTTTCTATTTTTCTAGGTTCAAAAAGGTCGCCATCCTGATAAACATAAGCTATGCCAAAAACAGCGAACACAACTATAATTGGAGACAAAATCTTTATAAAAGAAAGTTTTGTTTTCCTGCAAATCATATCAATCCCAACAACTACAAAAAAAAGAGGCCATAATCGTAAAAATTGATACACAACATTAATCTCCAAAAAACCTAGAGAAATCCAGAGGGACACGAACCCAAAAAGAAGAATATAAAGACCATTTGAAATTCTTTCAATTATTTTTGACATTTTGTTTGACAATTATCTTATTTAATTAATTATACCATACTTTCGGAAATAATTTAACACTTACAAATCATCATTAAAAAAAATAGCAATCTAAACTGCGAAAGAAATTTTTTACTACAATTTTGAGCTAAATAAAAACTATCATAGCGATAGTCTTTATAAAAGGAAAATTTATTTGTGCTTATTTATCTTCTCTTTTTTCTAATTCCCTGTCTATTAAATATCTAAAATCATCAATCTTAGGAAGATACCTGCTATTTTCAGAATTAATAACTTTTTTACCATTAACATAGAATGTTGGAGTGCCTGTCAGATCATCCAATTCTCCCATAGATTTTTCTTTATTAATTTTATCAATATATTTATTATCAGCCATACAATTGTTAAATTTATCCATCTCTAATTCTAACTCAACTGCAAATTTACCTAGATTTTCTAATTGCAGATTATTTTGATTTTTATAAAGTTTTTCATGCATGTCCCAAAATTTTCCTTGTTCTCTGGCACATTCAGATGCCATTGAAGCATTCTCCGCATTTTCATGGATGCTTAAAGGAAAATGACGATAATCAAGCCAAACCTTTCCCTCATAATCTTTCAAAATTTCTTCTAAGACGACATACATATTTCCACAAGCAGGACATTGATAATCTCCGTATTCCGTAATCGTCACAACATCAGGATTATGCTCATAATCAGAAATCAGTGCATCTTTTTCAATCGTATCACCTGAAAAATATATTATGGCTCCAAAAATGACCACAATAACTCCCAAGAAAAAAATGGGACTGGAAAGAATTTTTTGCATAGTGCTTTCATTATTTTTTTTCATTATTTTTATTTTTATGAATTAATTATTATTTATTTTTTTCTCAATTATGTTTTCAAATTCTTCAAAGGGTTGAGCACCACTTAAAAATTCATTATTAATAAAAAATGCTGGAGTTCCGCTAATTCCGTATGCCAAACCAATTTCAATATCGCTCTGAACTTTTTCTTCATATTTTCCAGAATCAAGACAATCACTAAATTCATCCACATCTAAGTCTAAATTTTTTGCGGTTTTCTTGAGATCAGGGATTAATAATTTATTTTGATCTTCAAACATCGCATCATGCATTTCCCAAAATTTTCCTTGATCATTGGCACATTCTGAGGCCTCGGCTGCTTTTTTGGCATTATCGTGAATTGGTAGAGGGAAATGTTTAAATACTATCCTAACATCCTCTCCGTATTTATCAAGAACCTGTTGAACTGTTTCTTTTGCACCAGAACAAAAGGGGCATTCAAAATCACTAAACTCAACAATAGTGATTTTAGCATCTTCAGAACCTTTTGAAATATCATTATCACTAATTTGAAATACTTCTAAATATCTACCAACGGGAATACCAATCATAGCTGTATTTAAATAATAGTTTTCATCCTTGTTAAGAAAAACATCTTTGATTTGCTCGTATTCTTTGATTTCAACGAGCCGATTATCAAAAATTAACGCCGGAATTGATTTTATGAAAAAAGTTTCAATTAATTCAACAGCTTCTGGAGTTTCAAAACCAATGTCTTGCACATTTAATGTTGGAATAGCCGTACTCTTAATCATCTCAATAACTTCTTGATAATCGCAATTTTCACAATCTTTATCAGTGATTATTCTTACATTCACTACTGGATCATCAAAAGCAACCCAGGTTTTTCCGTTTTGTTCGAATGCCTTAACTTCTCCTCCTGGAATTTTTATTTCGTCATTAGAAAAAAAATCAATTCCGAAACTTCCAGTGATAATAAAGCCCATGAGCAAACCGAAAATTATCAAAATGGCATTAAAATCGATGATTTTTTTACTTTTTTTGCGAGAATTTTGACTTAATGCGAGATTAGTAAACTTATCGCTATCATTTTCTCCGTCAAAATTATTTATTATCTCCATACAAGAAATTTTAATTGTTATTAATTTTCGATAATTTATTTTTCTTTACTAATTTTAATATTACAAAAGGTAATATTAATAGTAACAACCATTGACTATGGGTCAAATTATAATATCTACTATCACAAAGGTATAAATCCGTGCAACGCACAAAGTCGGAAAAGAATCTAATCACTATATAAACAAGTATAACTAATAGTGTTAATATTCCTTCCTTTAGATTTACCTTTCTAAGATAGCAAATTATGACAATAATGACAATACCACCAATAAGATGATATAGCGCCACAGGATGACGTATGCTTCCATCAAGATATATTCTTCCCCACGGTAAATTAGTAATTTTCCCAATATGGTCATAAACCAAAAAACATCCAATTCTAGTTATGATTAAAGCAATAATCGCTCCCAAAATCAAATTATCTAGTATTTTATATATATTAATTTTTTTAGATTTGGCATAAATATACAGGAAAATATACGACAGTAAAACACCACCCAAAAAAGAAAATCCACTACTATATATATAAATAATGTCCTCAACGCCTTTTATTGTATTATAATTGAATAATATATCAGCTGACTTAGAGCCCAAAATCATTCCAATAAGCATAATTACAAAAATGTCCCAGATATAATCTTGATTAATATTCTTTTTCTTGGCATCCTTTAACGACAGATATAATGCCAGAAGGACCCCGACAGCCACAAATAAACCCCAAATTTGAATTGTAATTGGTCCAAAAGTTATGCTATTGTATGAAAAGTATGGAATCATTATGGTTATTTAAAGTTCGCTGATTTTCTCCGATTATTCCTCTCTTGGATAAAAAGAATCGAAATCCCCCTGTTTTAAATTTTGATAAATTTATCTTATTTAAGAAAAATAGCTGAAAATTATTACATTAAGGAGGTTCAACCTCCTTAATTTTTTATACTTCTTAGCTTGCGATGATAAGAAATTGCAAACCGATGTGCTTCATCACGCATTTTTTTAATGAATTCAATATCGGGGAAAATATATCCTCTTGGGGATGAGGAAAATAATTTCTCCCCTTTTCGATCTGGTCCTTTGGCAATTGCAACTATGGGGATATTCAAATTATAATTTTTCAAAACCATACGAGCAACATTTTTCTGTCCCAAGCCCCCATCAACGATGATTAAAGATGGCATCTGCCAATCTTGATGGGTGAATCTTCTCTCAAATACTTCCTTGAGCATAGCAACATCATTTGCCCCAGCAACGGACTTTATTTTGAATTTTCGATATTCGTTTTTATCTGGCTTGCCAAGAGAAAATACCACCATACTTCCCACAGAATGTTCACCACTCATATTAGAAATATCATAAGCCTCCGCTCGAAGGGGAAATTTTTCATACTTATTTTTCAACATTTCATCTTTTCTGATAAACGCCGTGTCTCGAATATGATTCAAGGAAAACAATTGATTTCGTTTAATTGCCGCACTCTCATATTTCATTTCTTTTGAGTCCTGCTTCATTCCCTGCTCAATTTTCTTGATTATCATTTCTTTCTTTCCTGATAAGAATAATTTTATATTATTGATAATTTTTTGATATTCTTTTTTTGAAATATCACCAACTTTTCCAGAAGCATAGCCTTTCATATAGTATCTTCGATATAAGTTTGTAGTTTTATTTTCCTGACTACTATCATAATCAAAAATATTTACCAAGAGGCCGATAACCTTTTCAGCTTCCCATTTTGAAAGATATGGCCCAAAAATATATTTCGATTTAATTTTCTTTTTATCTGTGGGCCTCGTGATTAAAACCTTGGGATATTCTTCATTAGTGATAATTATATTCACAAAGGATTTATCATCTTTTAGTTTGATGTTATATTTCGGTGTAAATTTATTGATGAGATTCGCTTCCAAAATCAAAGCTTCCATAACATTGTCTGTTTCCTTGTAAACAATTTTGTCTATGTCTTTAACAAGGGCAGCAGTCTTATTATCAAGTGCGCCAGTGAAATATGAACTAACTCTATTTTTCAAGGAAGTTGCCTTGCCGATATAAATAATTTTGTCAGCTTTATCTTTCATTAAATAAACCCCAGGTGAATCTGGAAATTTTTTAACTTTCTTCTTTGTATCGTTTTGATGATTTTGCATTTATCTAAAATAAAAAAAGAAATAAAAATTGTATTTATCATTCTTGTAAATACAGGTTCTAGAATTAAACTTGAAAGAATAGACACTAAAAGCTACATCTTAATCTCATCATAACTGAACAAAAAAACTGGCAATAGAACCAATTTTTTTACAGTTCATTAAAAATATTTATAAATCGCAGCCGACTCCTGCCATTTGAATTGCCTTAGTCGGACATTCTGTTTCGCAAATTCCACAACCCTTGCAATAATCCATATCCGCATCTGTCACCCTTATTTTTTCTTTTCCATCAACAATAATTTTTTCTGTCTTAATTGCCATATCAGGACAAAATACTGCGCAACGCATACAGTCAATACATTTTTGCTTATCACGCACCGGCATTTTTGCTTTCCAGTTTCCCGTCTTAAATTCTTTTGAATTTCCCGCTTCAATTATTTTTCCCCCGATTGGGATTTGTTTTGATGTTTTCAATTTCATAAATTATTAACTTAAATATTTTATTTTTTATTTTTTTTGAAAATCTATATTTCTATAGTTTCATATCCTTCTTTCAACGCCTCAATGTTTTTCTCCACCATTTCTGCGGATAATTTTTTCTCAAACTTTTCTTTTGTTTCTTCAATAGCATGTTCATATGGAATCAGAGGAACGAGCTTTATAATAACTCCCATAATGGCTGTATTTGGTAAATCTCTGCCAATTATTTTCATCGCTATTCCCTTGGCATCAACTGTATAAATTTTACATTTTTTCTTTTTCAATTTTTTCTTAAGGCTCTCAACTTTTTCACATGTGTTTACAACTACAATTCCGCCATCAGCCAAGCCTTCTATCACATCAACATTCAAAAGAAGTGAAGGATCCAAGACAACTACCATATCAGGAGTTCTGATGTCGCTATACAAATTAATAGGATTTTTACTCAGTCTCAGAAATGTTTTCATTGGAGCTCCCGATCTTTCTGGTCCATATTCTGAAAAAGCTTGCGCAAAACACCCTTCCTCAATTGAAGCTTCAGCAATAATTTGCGCCGCCGTTTTAGCACCCTGTCCGCCACGAGAATGAATTCTGATTTGATATATATTTTCCATAATAATTTAAGATTAATAATATTAATAAAAAAAATAAAGTTCAGGAAATACAACCGACTCATAACTTATAATGGCTATGATAAAAATAATTATACCACGAAAAATGGTTTCTTCAAACTTTTTCTGTTTCTTACTGTTATTATTAAATATATTCCGTATAAACCAATTAACCCTATGCCAATCATTATAACTGCTAAATCGTTGATAGTCCGAGTATCAAATTAACAAGACTTATTACCGCAAAAAGGACATCCTCGGACAGGTTTAAAAATTGAGGTGACATAAATTTCGGAAGAACAAAAATAAATGCAAGTCATAAAAATGAAATGATAATTACCTTTTTCTTGCTCATATGTTTTTTATATTTAATTATTAATTTTCCATGTCTCAATAATTGGTACAACAGTTATATAAGGAATAACAACTGTTCTCATTTTAACAGACAAGATGTCTTTCAATTCAACCATTTGCTTCTCTGTTAAATATCCAGAATATTGCAAGGTTATCTCAATCGTAGTTACTTCACTCTGTTCATTGATCTCAACGCTTGTAATCGTGGAATCAGGAATGATAGCTGCGATAGTTTCTCTGACCACATTCTGTCCGTTACTTTCCTTAACAATATTACTTGTAATCAAAAAAAGTATTGTAGCCATAAAAATTAATAATAAAGATGCCCAACGAATATTACTTTTTCTTTGTTCTTTTCCTTTTTCGGAAATTGGTCCCTTAAACCTTGCCATTAGGAATAGAATAGAGGATGAAAAAGTAACTGCAATAAGATTTGACATCAGAAGAATAAAGGCCCCACCTGCCATCGACAGATTCCCGTGAGAAATCGAAAGTCCCATCACTGCAATCGGAGGAACAATAGCCGCGGCAATTACAACTCCGGCAATTGAGGCACCAATTTTTGGATAGGTAATAACAAAAGCACCGACAAATCCAGCTGCAAGAGCGATGAAAAGTTCAAAAATTGTCGGTGAGGTACGAGACAAAAATTCACTTCCCTGTAAGGCATAACCTGGAGACATAAAACCCAAAAGAAAAGCAATCACAAAAATAACTGATGTACTTTTCAACAAAGTAAAAACAGAGCTCTGAATCAGTTTTGATTTACCTCTGATTATAGCCATTGACAAACTAAGGATTGGCCACACCAAGGGAGCGAGAAGCATTCCGCCAATAACTACCGCGGACGAATTTACCACCAATCCCAATGTTATAATTATCCCAGAAAATATTGTCAAAACATAATAATCAAAATCCCCTTTTGCATTTTCCTTAATTTCCTCATAAACTTTAGCTTGTCTTTTGCAATCGACATGAAATGGATCTATTATTTTTTCCATATCCTTTATTTTTTCTTTGACAATTTCTTCTTGTATTTCCATAGTTTTATTTTATTATTAAAAAGAATTTCTAAATTATATAGAGCCTACTGATTTCCATTTTTTTAAATTAAATGAGATAAATTTATCAAATCTGAATATATAATTTAATGCATGGAGATTTTAATATTTACTAAACAGGGACAGTCCTTTTTAATTTTGTCCTCCTTTTTAGGGGGAGCTAGAGGTGGTAGGAATTAGGTAGATTGTATTTTAGACATCAGTGGAATTTACCCCTCCTAATCCCTCCATTTGACTACCGCTCTAGGCAGGCTCTTGTCTCCCCTTACCTAGCGAGAGGAATATTTTATAAGTTACTTAATTTCCATAAGCTGAAATATTTCTTTGGCAATCATAAGTTCTTCATTGGTTTGAATAACCAATTTTTTCATTTTATTCGAATCTTTGAATTTAGCTAATACTAATTTTCGAATTATCTTACTACGATATCCAACAGTTCCTGTAAAAACAATAGCATCGACATCACCCAAAACTGCTTTATAAGCCCCAATATATTTTTTTATTTTATATGTATATAATTTCAAGATATCCATCATTTCTTCATCACCATTTTCGGCACGATATGCAATTTCATAAATATTATTCGCCTTTTTTCCAGCCAAGCCCCTAAGACCACTTTGTTTGTTTAGCAAATGATCAACTGCCTCAATGCGATTTTTGATATCATTATTTAATTCTATTTTTTTATTTCTCAAAAGCTCCAATATTATTCCAGAATCAATATCTCCGCACCTTGACTCCATAGGGATTCCTTCCATAGGTGTGAAACCCATTGAAGTATCAATTGCCTTGCCATTTTTGATAGCTGTAATGCTTGCACCACCGCCTAAATGGCATGTAATTAAATTTAATTTATTTTCTGATTTACCAAGCTTTTTAGCTGCTTCAAGCAACATATATTTGTGTGATGTCCCATGAAATCCATATCTTCTAATTCCATATTGATGATAAAATTCTTTTGGAATAGCATATAAATAGGCATATTCTGGAAGATCTTTATAAAATGCTGTATCAAAAACTGCTACATTTTTTGCGCTTTTTATCAAGTTCATAGAAGCTTTTATTCCTTCAAGGTTTGCCGGATTATGAAGCGGAGCAAGATGATTAAACTTTTCAATTTCTTGCAAATTCTTTTTATTTATTATAATAGGATTATAAAATTTTTCTCCGCCATGGACAACTCGATGTCCGACATATTTTATATTTTCTGTGTTTCCAATTTCTTTCAAGGCAAATACAAGAGCTTGAGTATGATTTTTCACTTTTCCACTTCCAATATCCTCTATAAACCCTTCTTGCAATTCTTTCAAATTAAAATCAAAAACCTTGTACTTCAAAGAAGTGCTGCCGGAATTGAGGACGAGGATTTGATTATTTTTTTTCATTACCTTAAAATTAATCAGTCATCCTGAACTTGTTTCAGGATCTTTAATGTTATACGCTAAAACAATATTTCGCGAAACAGACAACAGACTCTGAAATAAATTCAGAATGACAATAAAATATATTCTTAATCTAAAACAACTTCTCCATCTTCATAACTAGAAATTCCAGAAGCATTTCCTTCATCCGTATCGATATGCATAGCCCAGGCATAATTTTTATCAACACGAGCCACTACATTTTCAAATATTAACCCTCTATCACCTTCAGTTTTAATTTTTAAGAAATTCCCGTCTTTGACATTAATTTCTTCCGCTTCTTCGGGGGTCATATGGACATGTCTTTTAGAAATAATTACTCCATATTCAATTACCACTTCTCCTTTGGGACCAATAATTTTCATCCCAGGCGAATCTTTCACATCTCCCGACCTTCGCAGTGGTGGATTTATCCTGAATTTTCTTGCTTCCGTTTCTGAAATCTCAATTTGAGTATAATCTCTTAACGGTCCTACAATACGCACTTTTTCAATTTCAAAATATTCATCTTTAATTTTGACAATCTCATTTGCGGCAAACATCTCAGGTTGAGAAAGTTTTTTTTTAACCGTGAGCTCCGCACCCACACCAAATAATTTTTCAAAATCTTCTTTCTTAAGATGAATATGTCTGGCTGAAACTTCAATATTAACTTTTTTGTTCATAATTATAAATAATCTTTTATATTTACATTATAGCATAAAAATTTATTTTAAGGACAGTCCTTAAAATATTTCTATCTTTTATCTAACATCATCCTATAAACCTCCTCATATCCATCAACCATTTTCTCAATCGTGAAATTTTCTTCCACATGCTTTCGGCAATCCGCTCGTTTGATTTGGTCTATATTTTTTATTGCTTCCATCATTTCCTTTTCGTTTTCAACAATGAATCCAGTTTTACCGTGTTTGACGACTTCGGTAACTGAACCACGGTTAAAGGCAATAACTGGCGTTCCACAGGCCATCGCCTCAATCAT
The DNA here is from genome assembly GCA_019428855.1 of Patescibacteria group bacterium. Classification (GTDB taxonomy): domain Bacteria; phylum Patescibacteriota; class Minisyncoccia; order JAHIHE01; family JAGLIN01; genus JAHYJV01. The sequence continues at coordinate 29,256 of JAHYJV010000004.1, forward strand.
TACCAAGCCAAACGGTTCTTCCCAATTAATGGGAAATAAAAGTGCTTTTGCTCCGCCAAGAAAACCAGATAATTTATTTCTATCTAAAAATCCAACATTTTCAATCTCTCCCTTTTTCAAAAATGGCCTTACCTTTTCATCATAAAAACCACCACCCCAAATATTTCCTGCCATTTTTAATTTTTCCTTTGATTTAATAGCAACTTGAACTGCCGTGTCTATTCCCTTTTCTTTGGAATATCTTCCCAAAAATGCGAGATAATTGCCCTGCTTTTCTTGAAATTTGAAACTCTTTAAATCCAGCCCATTATAAACCGTCCCCACATAATTCAAATCAGGCATTCCTTTTCTTTGATTATCACTAATAGAAATATAATTGGCCTTATTTTTCCATTGACAATAAGCAATCATCTGATTCCAGCTCGCATCCATCGGATCATGTAAGGTGAAAACTGTCGGCGTCTTAGTCAGATTGACAAAAGGCAAAATTTTTGGCACCAAATGATAGGCGTGAATGATTTCAAATTTTCCCTTTTGAGAATCTTCATACATTTTGGATGCCAAAATCTGTTCATAGAGAGTCATCTGCAACTGATCATGAAACCCACCACTCATTGCTTTGTCTTTTAGATTATAATATGAGGTCATACCCGCCGTCACCTTTTTCATTTTAATTGTTGAATCTTCTGAAGTATAAAGCGTCACATCATGTCCTCTTTTTTCAAGTTCTGTCACAACTAAATACGCCAAATCCATCGGAGCATAAATTATCTCTTTCGGCAGAGGACAAGAAAATTCATTCGTAGAATAAAACGCGATTTTAAATTTTTTCATTTTAGAATTTTAGTTCATTAATGAAAGTTATTTTATTCGTAATGAGATGATTAATCATATTAAAATATTAGGCGAAATGAAGAGCAATCTCTCTACTTCATTTCACTGCAATCGGAATGACAAACTATAAATAACTTACCTGCACATCTCCCAGTCTCTTTTCAATATCGTCCTTACTCAAAATTCCATTCTGAGCGCCGTATTCTCCGACGACATTTCCGCTGTTTAAAACTCCAAATCTCAAAGCTATTTCAATATTTTCATTTTGCATATAGCTAGCAACTAAAGCACTTCCAAACGAATCACCGGCGCCAGTTGAATCAACTTTTATTTTTGATGTTGCTGGTGCATATAATATTTTTTCCCCATCATAAGCATAGGCTCCTTCTGGACCATCAGTTATAATCACATTTTTAGGACCCCATTTTTTAATGATAGTCAAAAGAATTTTTGCATCCATTATTTCATTAAAATCAAGCTTAATTTTTTCATCGCTTCCGACAAACTCAATTGCCTCGTCTTTATTAATAATTAATATTTCGGTATTTTTAAAAGTATTTTCTAGCTCTTTTTTGCCAGTACTTATTTGAGTTGCCCCAGGATTCCAGGCTAATTTCACATCTTTTCTCTCCACTACTTTATTTATTTCAGACAAATCTTCCTGCCAATTTCCAGCCATAGATGTAAGATATATCCATTTTGTCTGATTAATTTCTTCTTCTTTAACCTCAAGAAAATCACTCGCCCCCTTGTAAACAAAAATTACTCTATCGCCATTTTTTTTGTCGACAACCACGAGAGAAGATCCTGTTTTCCTTTCTTGGTCAATTTGAATTAAGTCTGTCTTAATCCCTATTTTATTTAAATTCTTTTTCATTGAATCACCATCGTCATCTTTTCCAACCCGACAATTCACAGCAACATTGAGGCCTAATTTTGCAAAAGTTGCCGCAGAATTACATGCTCCTCCACCAAAATTAAAATATACCTCTTCACTTCTTATTTTTGCTCCATGTTCAAAACAAAAAAGTGCTTGCTCAGTTAAATTTTCTGGAGTTTCAATAACCTTTCCTTTGTCTGTCAAAAAAGTTATATCACGAGTTGCTCCACCGATTGTTATAATGTCATACATAATTTAGTATTTAGTATTTAGTATTTAGTATCAAGCTAAGAAAGCTCTAAAAAACTAATAAATTTCTATTTTAAAATTTATTTTTTTCCTTAAATCATAGACTCCTAGCTCTGCGAGAATGACAAAAACTGCATTTTTCAGAGGGTCCCTTAATTCTTGATACTAATTTTATTTCTCCAACAAACTCCCCAAAACCATATCTTTTGGTTTTTCTATTCCCAATACATCTAAGATGGTCGGAAAAACATTTCCTAAGATTCCATTTTTTTTCAATCTACATCTACCACTTGTGCATTTATTTCTCGCCAAAATAAAAGGAACTGGATTTTTACTGTGCATCGTCATTTTTTCCCCTGTTTTCAAATCAATCATTTCGTCAGCATTGCCATGGTCTGCAGTCACAACCGCCGTTCCTCCACTTTCTAACACTTTTTCAATCACACGCTTCAGACACTTATCAAGGAACTCAACAGCTATAATTGTGGCCTTGAGGTTTCCGGTATGCCCCACCATATCAGCATTAGCATAATTTACTGCGATAAAATCATAAACACTATATTCTATATTTGAAACAATAACATCAGTAACATCGCCAGCTGACATTTCCGGTTTCTGGTCATATGAAAAAACATTCTCCGACTTCACCTGCTCTCTTTCTTCCCCACCAATTGGATTCTTATGGCCACCATTTAAAAAATATGTAATATGGGGATATTTTTCCTCCTCCGCAATATATAGCTGTTTCTTATCATGCAAAACAAAAGGAAGAGTGTTTGAGGTCGCCTGAGACTGATATGCGACACTAATCGGTAAATCAGGACCAAGATCGACCAAAGCACAAATAAATATATTTTTCAAAGAGTGTGGTTTGTTTTGATATTCAATTATTTTATCAAGAACAAATAATTTTACAAACTGCCGAGCTCTATCTCCACGAATATTAAAATGAATGACTGTATCGTTATTTTTTATTTTGGCGATAGGTTGATTTTTTTCATCAACTATAACAGTAGGAACAATAAATTCATCTGTCAGGTCTTGTTTATATGAATTTTCAACAGCATTTTCAGCGGTGTGACTCTTTGCACCCTCACCCAAAACCATCGCATCGTATGCCCTTTGCAGCCTAGTCCAATGTTTTACTCTGTCCATTCCATAATATCTTCCTCCAATGGTAGCAATTTTCCCAATGCCTATTTTTCTAATTTGCTCATTTAAATATTTTAAATAAATAAGAGCTCTTTTCTCATAAGTATCTCTGCCGTCTGTGAAAAGATGAAGATAAACCTGTTTAACCCCCTTTTGTTTGGCCAGTTTCAAGAGAGCATAAAGATGTTCTGGATCACTATGAGGACTATCTAAATCAGAAAGTAATCCCATAAAATGTAAATTACTTTTTTCTTTTAAGGCGTGATCAATGGTTTTTATGAGACTGGCGTTCATGAAAAATTTTCCAGATTCAATATCCTCTCTGATGATTTGAGAATCTTGTTTGATAATCCTCCCAGCACCAATATTAATATGACCTGCCTCGCTGCCGCTTCTTTCACCTTCTGACAAACCCACTGCTAGTCCAGTCGCATTCAATGTTGTGTACGAATGCTTCTTAATCAAATTATCATAAAAAGGCTTTTTGGCAAGCTCAATGGCATTGCCCCTATTTTTCGGTGCCACTCCCCACCCATCAAGGATTATTAAAATGTTTGTTGGTTTTTTATACATAAATAATTTTAATTTCTAATTTTCAATTTCTAATTTTTATTAAATTTCTAATAAATTAATTTTAAACATAAATTCTATCGTTTGAAGTTTTAATTATTTTATCTCCGTTGACTCCATGTCTCTTGACTGGAGAATCTTGCGATTTTGAATATAACAGTTATAAGAAAACAAAAATTAACTTATTGATTTAAATATAAGCATAGAAGTAATTATCAGAAATAATGATAACACAATAAAAAAATCTGATTTGAGTATTTTTGCTGAATTTTTTGCAAACACACAGATAAAAAATAAAAACATGCCAATGGCAACATATGCAAAATAAGGATGAAAATTATAGATATACCCCACAAAAAAAATAGTTGATATCATCAAAATAAATAAGGATATTAAGAAGTATAAAAAAAATGATCCTAAAAACAAAATCATGCTAAAGTTCTTTTTATTTTTTTTATTTCTAGAATCTCTAATAATTCCAAAAATAAACATTGGAACAGATACTAAAAGAAGAAATATAAAAATATTTCCAATAATATCATTTATTATCAATTCTTCTGGGGTATATTTATCGTAACCATCTAAGATAAAGGCTGAAGCAGAATAAATTGGCAAGATTAATCCCAAAAAAATAATCATTGCGCAATTTAATTTGTTTTTAGGATTTAAAATTTTCATATTTATATAATTAATACTACAAATTCAATATCTTGTAGTTTCGTTTTATCGTAACCATCGAAAGACTCTAGATTCGCCAGCTGGCAGACAGAATAACACAACAATTATTGCTACAATCAAACATTATAAGTTGCTATAATAATTTTATAACAATCATTTATCCCTATTCACTTTCAATCTCCATTAATCGATTATATTTTGCTAATCTTTCTCCCCTAGAAAGCGAACCGGCTTTGAGAAAATCAGCTCCAGTTGCAACTGCAAGATCCGCGATAAAATTATCGCAAGTTTCACCACTTCTGTGAGAAACAATGATTTTCCAACCGGCTTTTTGTGCCATATTCACACAATCCATTGTTTCGGAAAGTGTCCCAATCTGATTCAACTTGATAATAATTGCATTGGCACAATCACCATCAATTGCTTTTTTCAATCTTTTGATATTCGTCACAGTCAAGTCATCAGCAACAATCATAATTTCCTTATTTTTAGAAATTATTTTTTTCTTCATTTCCTTCCACTGTTCCCATTCTTCCTCATTCAAGCCATCTTCAATTGAAATTAAAGGATATTTTTTAATCCATTCAAGATATAAGGCGATTAGTCGATTATAATCCAAAGAGATATGTTCTGGTTTGACAATATACTCTCCACTGTCGGAATCACAAAATGAATTTGCAGCAGTATCGATGGCAAGTGCAACATCCCTCCCAACAACATAGCCAGATTTTTCTATTGCTTCTATAATTAAATCAAATGTTTGTGCATGAGAATCAAGCCTCGGAGCAAATCCCCCTTCATCTCCCACTCCTATAGAAAGTCCCATGCTAGAAAGAATTGACTTTAAGTTATGGAAAATTTCGCTACCTGCTCTCACTCTCTCTTCGGCTGATTTTATTCCTAAAGGGACAATCATAAACTCTTGAACCGAAAGTCCACTGTCAGCATGCTTTCCACCATTTACAATGTTAAACATCGGAATCGGCATTTTAAAAGTGGTCATCTTGAATCCAAATGTCTTTGCCAAATATTTATAAAGAGGTTTGTTTGTTGCAATCGCTCCAGCACGAGCACACGCCAGCGACACTCCCAAAATTGCATTGGCTCCTAGGTTAGACTTGTTTTCAGTTCCATCAAGGTCAAGCATCATCTTATCAATTTTTTTCTGATTTGTAACAATCTCCCCTTTTAATAATTTATTTATTTTCTTATTAACATTGGAACAAGCATTTAAAGTACCTTTTCCCCCATATCTTTTATGATCATCTCTCAATTCCAAAGCTTCAAATTCACCCGTGGATGCTCCAGATGGAACGGAAGCAATCGCTCTGGTTTTATTTTCTAAAATAACCTCAACTTCAACAGTTGGATTTCCACGAGAATCAAGAATTTCTCTAGCAATAATTTTTTTTATCTTCCTTGTCATAGTATTTATTATAAATTTTATTAAGCTGGATTATTAAATTTTTACTTTTATAGAACATTGAATTCGTTGGAATAGAATAATTCAGATTTTTGGCACTCTTGCTCTCCGGGCTTTTTACAATCAAAAAAAATCCGAACGACACTTCTATATACTCCCGCTTCTTTCGATGACAATATTACTCGACAATCCTTGACGCTATCTTCTTTTTTAAAACCTGTTTTATCATAATCCTTATCTTTCTGATAACTAGTTATTTCCTGCCAAGAACCATTAATCTTTTTCTCAAATCTATCCTGATATTCGCAAGGCTCCAAATATATAGATTTTTCAAAATGATTTTCCACTGACAATATAATCTGATCTCCAATTTTATAATGTTCTTTTTCAGTAGAAACAATAATTTTTTGAATATCTAATTTCGTATTATTTGAAAAATTTTCACTACTATCAAACATTGACAATGTTAAGAATGAAAAAATCGGAATAATCATAATCATTAAAATCACTTTAAAAAATATATTATTATCTACATTTTTATTATTTTTTTTATTACTCGTTTTTTTGATTATTTTTTTTTTCATAAGTTTAAATTAAATTACTTAATAAATTATTCAATCTTATTTATACCTATAACTGCGATATTATTGGCTATGAGAATTTTTTTATAATTACACACTTTTTTATAACCATAGACTTCTATATTTTTTTCACTAACTTCAAGCATGGTCTCGATAAATGATTTTTCATTACTGTAATTACTATCTGGTACAAGTGTGAACTTATTACCATCCGTGCTCAATAAAACATAATAATAATCTTTCTCAAATTTTTCGACAGTAATTTTTCCAGTAACTTTCACAATTTCTTCAATTAAGCATCCTGTTTCAATTATAAATACATCCTTTTTATCGTTCCAAAGACTTCGAGATCTTTTCAAAGTTGCGAGGTGTAAATTATTTTCATCAATTATATTAACATTTTCAATAATCCTACTTTTTTTATACATATAAAAAATCAAATCATTAGAGTCTGCATTTCCAATTAATACTAAATTATTTGATTTTCTATCTTCTTCTGATAACTCTTTTATTTTCTTTGTTTTTATACTTTTCGGTAAATTCAGCATTTCGACAATTTTCAGATCACTTTTATCCAGATAGTCTCCTGTTACTATTATCGTGTTCTCGTCCATATCGATTAAAGCTATTTCTTCCAAAAAATTATTTCCTGTTTCATCTTTGGTTAAAACCTTTGCAATCTTTCCGTATGTAATGATTTTATATATACAAATATTCTCGTTTATCATTTCACAATCATCATCATTAAGATTCTCAAATCTGGCTGATAGTTCGAAAAATGAACCGTTTGATTTATACACATAATAATACTCAGGGTTAATCGGATCTTGAAAATTATCAACAGAGATATATTCTTTTAAAATGCTATATATTTCAGAACTTTCATCATTCAACTTTATTCCCTTTTCACTAACAAAATATGAATCATTTTCATCATAATATTTTTCCAATGCCACTTCAACCTCATGCAAGTCATTTTTTCGTTCTTGGTCTTTATTTTTTATAATGTCTTCAAGTCTTAATTGATCTTCATTTTGGGCATTACTAATTTGCTCTTGCACAATCTCCTCGTGATATAAAATATTATTTTTTACCAATATAAAAAGAGTGGTTACTACCAGAACAATAATTAAAGCAAATATGCCTAATAATTTTTTCTTATTATTTGTGCAATTACAAGCAATTTTTTTTATAATATTACTCAATTTGATTTATTTATAAGTATTTAATTTGTGATTTTATAAATACAGATAGCATCTATTATCTTGCACTCTGAATCTTTTATATTTTCAAGCCTAGCAGTTAATCGAAAGCTTTTACCATCGGAAGATTGATAAGTATAATAATATTCAGGATCTTTTGGGTCTTTTAAGCTATCTTTACCTGTAAAATTAACAAGATTTTTACTTATTTCTGAATCTTGATTAGATAATTTAGTTTCTTCTATGCTCAATGGATAGTTTCCATTGTTCACATCGGCATATAATTGAAGTGCAAATTTTATATCTCTTAAGTTGGCTTTCCGAAGTTGATCATTAGCTTTGCCAAACTTATCTAATATGAAATCTGCTGCTTCTGTATGCTCCTTCTTGACATCTTGATTATTATTTTCAGCTTTTATATCGCTTATATCTTGTTGAGAAATATTTCTCTTACTATCTAAGATTGAAATAATATCATTTTTGAAAAAATAGACTGACAAAATAGGCAATAAAACAATTAGAAGAATTAATATCTTACTCGGACCTTTTCTTCTATTTTTAATTATATTGTCATTTTCCATGTTTTTATATTATTAGTTATTATTAGAAAAACAATATTGTTCGAGTGGAGCGGTAGCGAAATCGAGAACTGGGTCGTATAATATATTTACCGAAGAACTGTTTTGCATGGCACGGACTTCTCGACTCGTTACTCTCGCTCGAATAATATTTAAGATAGTTTGAAGAATATTATAAATTTATTACCATTTACCCCAATCCCCTTGTATCAATTTCATTTTTTCTCACGACTCCAATCTTTGATTTGTATTTCCCTTTTTCTCGCTGTTTCAAGATTATCATATTCTTCGACATAAACCACCTCCTTTGGTTTGTGCCTATGAGTAAATTTTGAACCAATATTATTGACATGCTAGGACCATCTCAAATCTGGTTTCCATGTCATACCGGTATAATAATATCCATCTATGCATTCAATAATATAAAAATACCATTTCCAGTTTTCCATGTTATTATTATAACATTATTTTATAAATATTTCTACAGCTCAAGAATTATTTTAGTGCCTCAATCCCTGGCATTTTTTCTCCAGCTAAAAATTCAAGCATTGCTCCACCCCCAGTACAAACATAATCTACCTTATCAAGATATCCAAACTGACTAAGGGCTGCAATGGTATCTCCTCCTCCAATTATTTTATATCCCTTTGATTTTACCATGGCTTCCGCAATTTTTCGAGTACCTGATGCAAATTTTTCATTTTCAAATTTTCCCATCGGACCATTCCAAATAATCATTTTTGAATCCACAATTATTTTTGAAAATAGTTCTTCCGTATCAGGACCGATATCCAGAATTCTCTCGTCTCCAATTTTACCCACAGGAGTAAGTTCAACTCTCTTAATTTTTGAATTACAGACAATTACATCAAAGGGAATATACAATTTTTTATTATCAAGATCTATTTTTTTTGCTTCTTCGGGGTCTATATCGCCAATTAATGACTGACCCGTATCAATTCCCTTGGCTTTCAAAATCACATTTGCTACAACTCCGCCCACAAGAATATGATTATATTTATCCATAACAAACTTGATTATCGGCAATTTGGTTTCTGCTTTTGCACCTCCGATAATTATTGTCGCTGGTTTCTGGGGATTATTTATAGCCTCTGAAAGAATCTTAACTTCTTTTTCCAAAAGAAATCCCGCATAGGATGGCAAAAATTTTGTAATTGCTGAAACGGAAGCATGAGCACGATGCGAAACAGAAAAAGCATCGTTGACATAAATGTCAGCACTGCTCGCTAATTTCCTGGCAAACTCTTCATCGTCCTTTTCTTCCTCTTTATAAAATCGCAAATTTTCCAAAAGTACAATTTCGCCTGCTTGCATTTCATCCACAATTTCCTTCACCATATCTCCGACACAATCTGGAGCTCTCGTCACAGAAAGTTCAAGCAGTTCTGATAATCTATCTTGCACTGGTCCAAGTTTCATTTCTTCAACCACTTTTCCTTCTGGTCTGCCAAGATGAGCCATCAGAATAATTTTTGCTTCTTTTTTAAGCAAGTACTGAATCGTCGGCAAAACGGCCTTAATTCTCCAGTCTTCCTTGCCATCCACCACGCCGTCATCTCCCACTGGCACATTAAAATCAACCCGCACCAGAACTTTTTTACCTTTTAAATTTTTAATTTCTCTTATTGATTTCATAACAAGATTTTAAAATAAAAAAATATACCTCTAAATTGTCATAAATTTATTTTCATTTATAACTATTTAAGCTTATGTATATTATACCACTATATTTAAATGTGACAAAGACCAAACACAAACAAAATACCTGATTCAATAATGATTTAAATTATTCAATATTGTGCAAAAAATACCCCAAATAAATATTTGAAGTACTAATTTTAGACTTTATATGTTTATTTTATTTTTTCAAATAATCACAATCACCATTCCATTCTTTAAGGTGTACCCCTTGTCAAGACAGTAATATTTGTTGAATTAGGTGGATTTTTAAGTTTAAAAATTAGTAAAACTATACAAAAACCGACCATGCTCTTGGCGAAAACAACTAGCACCGATTCCTTTTGTATTTTATTTAATGTCATATAATTGTTTTATTGAATTATATTAAAACCATTGACTTATTTATCTCAAATTATAAAGTGAATTAAAATTGTCATGGTGAGCTTGTCGAACTATATCGTTGTCCATTCGACAAGCTCAGGATAACATTATGGATTAATTTATCATAACAAATAAAGTTAAATTATATTATAACACTGTTTAATTATATATCAAAAAAAATACCCCACTCATAAAGTAAGGGTATTTCAAAAAAATATTCGAATAATTATCTGTCGTAACCAGAATAGGAAAGATTAAAACTTTTGTTGATAAGCGGAAAATCGAGTAGTACACTTCCAACTGCAACATGTGGTAAGACTGACCAATTCAAAAATGATGCGTCGCGAGCTTGAACTCTGCTAATTTTTCCCTCATTATCTGTAGCGACAAAATAGACAATGCTACCCCGCCATCCTTCAGCAATTCCGATTGCCAAAGAATTTTTCTTGAAATTTGAAATTGAAGAAGTCTTGATTTCTCCTGCTGGCAATTCATTTAAGGCTTGATATATCAAACTAAATGAGGAAGACACTTCTTTGACTCGAACCATAAATCTTGCATAAACATCGCCCTCTTTTTCAATTGCAATTGAAAGATTCAACTTTGAATAAGCGGCATAGGAAAAATTGATTCTGGCATCAGATAAGATTCCAAGAGCCTTGGCTGAGACACCGCAAACTCCATGATCTTTGGCAATTTGAGAATCCATAGAACCAGTCCCCTTCAAGCGATTAATCAGCGAACTACTATCTAAAGCAATATTTATAAACTCTTTAAAATCTTTTTCAATTTCTTTTAGTTTAGAAGTTATTTCCATTAAATCTGAAATTTCTTTTTTCACACCACCGATTGTGTTCACGCCTCGCAGAAAACGGCTGTCCGTCAATCGTTGATTAATTTGCATAATCATTTCTCTCAATCTTGCTCCATTACTTCCACCAAAGCTAAACCCAGCATCAAGCATAATAAAACCGATATCGTTGAAGTGATTTGCAATTCTTTCGAGTTCGGCAAAAATAACTCGTAAATATTTCGCTCGAAGAGGAGCGGAAATGTCACCTATCAATTCCAAAGATTGACAAAAAGCGAGTGAATGACCGAAAGAACTATCGCCAGATATTCTTTCTGAAAGAGCTATTTTCTTTTCCAAGGGCAGAACTTCAAAAAGTTTTTCGCTTCCCTTGTGAGTATAACCCAAAAGTGGTTCAAGATTTATTATTTCTTCTCCAAGCATACTGAAGCGGAAATGACCCGGTTCAATTATTCCAGCATGCACTGGACCGACTGGAACTTCATAAATTCCCTCACCTCCAACCCTCTTAAATCGATGTGATTTTTCATGAGCCATTTCAATTTTTTTATTCCACGGGAAATCTTTTCTCAAAGGAAAAACATTTGCAGGCCAGTTTTCATGCAAAAGAACTTTTTCTGGATAATAATGACCAACTATCTGAAGTCCGAACATCGTCATAATTTCTCGCTCATACCAAGAAGTTTCATGAATGACCTTTACGAGTGATGGAAATTCTTCGGTATTTTGCAATTTGAGATATGGAACCAAAAAGAACTTTTCCCCTGGCAATCCAAAGACATAAAAAATTTTAAAAGAGTTATTTTCTTTTCTTTCGTCTATGGCTGTCATCGTCATTAGAGTCATCTTGTCTGCAAAATAAAGTTTCTGACAAACAGTTTCAATTTCGCTGACAGACACCTCAAAAAGAAGAAGATTATTTTTCTCTTCTACGGAACTTTGAGTAGGAATATATTTTTCAATTAATTCTTGTTTATTCATAATTGAGATTTAAGAAAATAATTTAACAGAATTCAAAATCAAGGATTGTAAAAATGGCGGAATAACAAATCCGATACAGAAGAGAATAATAACAATCATAATCAAAGGGGAAATAGATAAGCCATGTTCTTCCTCATTTATAATCCCAGCAGGAACTTCTCCAAAAAGCATAGTAGAAATATGTTTCATAAAACCTACAAAAGCAATTGCCAAACCAATAATTGCGAATGTCACAATAATAGGATGAGCTGAGATTCCGGCAGAGAGAATATAAAACTCAGTCAGAAATATTCCAAAAGGAGGCATGCCGATTATCGATAATATTCCAGCAATAAACAGAATGCTTGTGATTGGTAAAGCAGTTAGAGTTCCTCTGACATCTGCAATTTTGGTTGAATTATATTTCAAAAATATATTTCCAGCAGAAAGAAAAAGAAGTGATTTAGTAAGAGCATGATATACCATATGAAGTAGTGCCGCATAAATTCCGATTCCACCAAATCCAAAGCCTAAAGTGATAAGACCCATGTGTTCGATACTGGAATAGGCCAAAAGCCGCTTATAGTTTTGTGACACCGAAATCATAAACCCAGCGAAAAGAATTGAAATCATACCAAAAAATAACATCAGGTTTTGTGTAAATTGCGGATCTATGGAAGTGTCTATCACAATTTTAAAACGCAAAATTGAATAAAGAGCGACATTTAAAAGCACACCAGATAATAAACTACTAATTGGAACTGGTGCCTTGGAATGAGCATCAGGAAGCCAGGTATGCATGGGCACCAAGCCCATCTTTGTGCCATAACCAACTAAAAGGAAAACGAAAGCAATCTTGATAACCGCAGGATTAAGACTAGAAGATAGTAATAGAATATCCTGCCATGTCACGAATCCCCCAATTGTCTCGTGAAGAGAAATTGAAGCTAAAAATATTAGCGTTCCCAAGAATGCCAATAGCAACCCAACTGAATTTATAACTAAATATTTCCAAGCTGCCTCAATTGAAGTTTTCTTGCTATAAAAACTAATTAAAAAAGCTGTTGAAAGAGTTGTTGCTTCAACTGCAACCCACATTAAAATTGGACTGGCAACCTGCACGGCGAATAGCATCGTAAAAAGAAAAGAGTGCAATAAAATATGATATTGTCGAACGCGACTAAAACCGATAGTCCCATTCTTAACCTCCGCACGCAAATATCCGATAGAATACACTGAAGCTGTAAAGCCAACGATTGCTATAATTAAAAGTAATATTGCTCCCAAGGAATCAACAAAAAAATATGGTGCCAATGAAGATGAGCCGTTCTCAAGAACAGTATATATTATTTTTGCCACCGTAAAAAATTCAATTACTGTCGCCAATAAAATAATATATTCCAAAAAGACTTGCTGTTTTCGTTTCACGAAAAAAGACGAAATTGCTGCTATAGCTGGAGTGAGAATAAGAATTAGTATTTCCATATTTTTTTAATCTTTAATCTTTAATCTTGCAATTTTTTTATTTCAGAAATGTTAAGAGAGCCAAAATTTTTATAAACCATTGAGATAAACACTACCGCAATCACAATCCAAACAGAAATATCAAAAAGAATACCAAGCTCGAGAACCAAAGTCTGTTTAATTTCAATCAAAAAGGCAAAAGAGATAATACTATTTTCAAGATAAAGTATACCAATAATTTGAGAAAGCGCTCCGCGTCGATTGATTATCAAAAAAATTGAAGATAAAATACTTGCTATGGCAAACGGAATGGTCTTGTCCACTTTTTCTGACAGAGAAATGAGAACCTCAAAAACAGATGAATTGGCAAAAATCACAATAAACATCACAACGAAGAGAGTGACAGGAGTAGAAAGATATGAACTTGCTGATGATTTTACTTGATTATTATTAATCAGCTTCAAAAAGAAACGAGGTGCGATAATGACTTTTACCAAAAACATAATGATGGCCGTTACAAGAAGAGTAATTGAAGATTCGGAATAGGAAATTAAAATCAGCATCAAAAAAACCACCGTAGATTGAAGAAGATAGAACAAAACAAGATTCTTGTTTTTCTTTACCATCTGCGAAAAAACAACAATCAAGAATATGATAATTTCGGCAAAAAATAGAAATTGTAGAATTGAATAATCCATATATCTTATTTAAATTACGGTTATTATAATGGCAATCATCCCCAAAACAAGTGAGGTCAAAAGCAAATCTGGAAGTCGAAAAAATCTCAATTTCGCAATGGTTGATTCAAGGACAGCGATGCTTACTGCCATGACTAATATTTTTATCAAAAATAAAATCAAAGCAATCGCAACTGGCACGATTTCAACATTTTGAGCAATTCCCCAAGGGAAAAATATACTTGTTCCTAAAGAAATAAAGATCAGAAGCTTGTTAGCCGCTGCCCACTCAACGAGTGCCAATCTTTTTCCGGAATATTCCAAAATCATTGCTTCATGAATCATAGTCAGTTCAAGATGAGTAGCAGGATTATCAAATGGATATCGAGCACATTCCGCCAAAAGAGCAATATAAAAAGCAATAAATGCGATTACAACTGGTGCCAACATAGAGAATGGAACAACGGAAATAGCGTTGACCATTTCAGAAATATTGGCAGTTTTGGCAAGTAAAGCAACTGAGAACAACGAAAATATTAATCCACCTTCAGTCAAAGCAGCCACAGTCATTTCTCGGCTTGATCCCGTTCCCCCAAAAACACTTCCTGTATCCAAGCCAGCCAAGGCCAAGAAAAAAGTTCCAAGAGCAATCAAATAAACAAAGAGTAAGAAATCGCCCAAAGGAGAAAAAGTTGCCATGGTGCTGATCATCGGGATACCAGCTGAAATGACAATTGTGACGGCAAACAAAAGATATGGTGTGTAGCGAAAAATCCAAGAAGCAGTTTCAGAAATTACTTCATCCTTATGGAACAATTTCCAAAGATCACGATATGGCTGAAAAATACTCGCTCCTTGACGATTCTGAAATCGCGCTTTTATTTTTCTGATAATACCAACAATTAAAGGAGAAAGTCCCGGAATTAAAAGTGCTTGAAATATAAATAGTATGATTGACATTTTTTTATCGAGTTACCAAAATAAGTAAAATCACAATTGTGATAAGGATATATAAAAGATAAAAATTAACAATACCACATTGAATCCTCCTTAAGAAATTTGCAATTTTATATACAAAATTACTAATAGGACAATATAAATATTTGTTATATAGGTCATTCATTCTTAAACTAACAGTACTAGATTTGGTAAAATATTTTATATTTGAATCGTCATATTCTCTGTTAATTTGTTTAGTAGGTTTCAAAATTCCACTAAAAATCATTACGATTGACCTTGAAAAACTGGTTGCTGTAATTTCCATTCGTGGGGTTAGATTCCCTCCACAATCCCAAGTTGAATAAATTTTTTCTTTCTGTCTTCGACTAATCCAATTAAAGAAAATAAATGAGAATACAAAAGTAAGAAGCAATGCTATTAAAACTGGAATTATTGCCAGAGAAGAAGAATTATTCTGTGTATGGAAAGTTATTCCTTCAACCAATACAAGCGAAATACCAGCAAAAATACTCAGACTTCCAGCAAGAGATTCCAAATATGGGATTACGAAAATAGAAAATACTCCCAAGGCAAGACATGCCAAGGAAAGAACAGCCATTGGTAAACGAAGTAAAAGTGATGATTCTTTGGCATTTTCACTTTTTTGACTTCGCGGTTTTGCCAAAAAAGTAATTCCAAAGGCCTTCACGAAACAAGCAGCAGCAAGCCCACCTGTCAAAGCAAGAGATGCAATGCCAAAAATAAAAACACCTTTTGTAAAAATATCAAACTGCATCACTCCTAAAAAAAGAGCTTGAAAAGTCAGCCACTCGCTTACAAATCCATTAAAAGGAGGAAGAGCTGAAATTGAAATAGCACCTACTAGGAAAAATAAAGCTGTCTGAGGCATTATTTTTATCAATCCTCCGTATTCTTCAATATTTCTTGTACGAGTTGCGAGCACAACTGAACCTGCCCCCAAGAAAAGGAGAGACTTGAAAATGGCATGATTCATCGTATGAAATAAAGCAGCGACCAAAGCTAGTAATGCGAGTGATTTCAAATCAAAAGACAAAAATACCAAAGAACTACCAACGCCTAACAGAATTATACCGATATTTTCAACGCTGTGATAAGCAAGTAATTTTTTAATATCATGCTCACTAATGGCATAAAGAACTCCAAGAAGAGAAGAAATAGCACCGACAATAATAATCAACAATCCAAACCATAGAGGTGTAATTGGAATAACATCAAAGAATAATCTTATCAGCATCAAAATTCCTGTTTTAATCATCACTCCAGACATAATCGCTGAAACTTGAGATGGTGCTGCTGGGTGAGCCTTCGGAAGCCAAATATGCAAAGGAATGATTCCAGCCTTAGTTCCAAATCCTGCTAACATCAGTAAAGATACAATCGAAATCCAAAAAGATGGCAAGCTTGAAACATTTTCGCGAATTACATCAAAATCAAAAGATCCTAAAAAGCTATACAAAATTAAAAAAGCTAACAGTATTCCACCTGTAGCAATATGTGTCATAATAAAATATAAAAATCCAGCCTTGATACTCTCCTTATGTTTATGTTCAAAAATCACGAGAAAATATGAAGTCAAGGACATAATTTCCCAAACAAAAAGGAAATATAAAGCATTGTTCGCCGATGCGACCAAAATCATGCTCAAAATAAAAAAATTATAAAAAAACCCGAATAAACCGAGATTGTATTCTTTATAAAATTGTCTCATATAACCAATTGCATAAATACTGCTCAAAAGAGAAACTACGGAAATTATCAAAATAAAAAAAGCAGAAAGCATATCGATTTTCACATTGACTGGCAATAGTGAAAAAGTTAAGGGCAATTGCAAAGTATAAATATTATTATATAGCAAAACATTTCCGGATAATAAAATTCCAAATAATGAGCCAAGAGCAGCACAGGAATTTGCCCACCAGTTTGCCATATTATTATTTCGCCGAAAAAGAAGTGAGCCAATTGAACCCAGGACGAAAATTCCAGCTAAAATAAAAAATTCTTTTTGTAGTAATAGACCCATAGATTTTTATTTCTTTTCAGACTCCCTCTCTAGCGATTTTAAAATTTCCAGTAATGCGCACAACACTCTTTTGGGAGATGGGGGGTCTCCAGGAATTTGAAAATCAACTGGAATTACTTTTTCTACTCCGTCCATAACCGCATATGATCCTTTGAAAATTCCGCCATCAATCGCATCGTCCCCTACTGCCACTACAAATTTGGGCTCAGGCGTGGCTTCATATGTCTTCCGAAGAGCAACTGCCATATTTCGAGAAACAGGTCCCGTTACCAAAAGCATATCTGCATGTCTAGGTGAAGCAACAAAATGAATTCCAAATCGTTCGACATCATAGAAAGAATTCCCAAGCGCTGTCAGCTCCTGTTCGCAAGCATTAGAAGAGCCGGCATCAACTTCTCGAATAGCAAGAGAACCACGAAACAATTTCTTTATTTTTTCGCTCAATTCCTTACTGATAAGCTTGATATCCTTTTCCTTATACAAATCTTCCGGCATAATCAATGTCTTCGGATTAGAAAAAGTTTTTATATAAAGACTTGGCATATAATATCAATTAAACGGTTCTAAAAATAAAAAAACACCACAATGAATAAATTCATAAAGCATCAAATAATCTATCAAGATTAATTATACAAAATACTCGGCGCTTATTCTCTGTGACTACACAAAACACATTAAGATTTAGGCACAATTTATTTTATTAAATCCTTATATAAGATTAATACTTTTGTAAACTTTGTCAATAGCATGTATTAGTCCAACACATTCTGGACAATAAATTATTATTAATCATATAATCCACGGGGGATTGCAAGCCCAAGTTCTCAACTACTATTTTTGTTTCTCCCTCTAAATCCCATGCAAAAGGAAAATCTCCATTAAACGCTTCAAGAAACAGAGGCCCATTTTTGTAAAAATTCAAGGAAACTTCTTCCCCTTCAACCAAGCCCTTAACCTCAGTTTCACTATTATATAAATAAACTAGGCTATAGACCATCAGAAACTTCATTATTTAATCTAAAATCCATGCAGCGGATTAGAAGGGTTTTGCATGTGTGTGGCATAAGCATAAGTTATAAAGTTAAAAGCTTGTAAAGTTATAAAGTTTTGTTAAAATTATAACAATCAATTTCAATAAATTTCTACTAATTTCCACAAATTTCATTCTATCCCGCTCCTCCTCCGCCACCACCTGCTCCACCACCCGCTCCTCCGCCACCACCAGAAGCACCACTGGCGCCAGAACTGGAAATTGCGCTGTAAAATGAAGATGCAAAGCTAGCACTGAAAGCGGAAGAAGAAAATGCGGAAGAATAAAATGAAGATGCCATATTTGTGGCTCCGACATACCAAGACGGCCGAGGAACATTCATCGATTCAAACGCCTTTGCCCATTTTTTCTCTACTCCAAAAATCATAGCATAAGGCAAATATTTCTCAAAATATTCTGGTTTTAAATTCTGCATCCTGTATTTTTCCGCCGTTTCCAAATACATCTTAAATCCCAGCCAGTCTTCTTTGAGTTTTATTCCTTTGTCAGACAAGCGAGCTTCGTATTTGATGAAAGCGTAGAGAAATCCAATACTTACAATTCCTGTTGTTATTAAAAAAAGTAATTGACTTATTCCAAAATTTAATCCTATAAGCATGTAAATAATATAAAATGGAAAGAAAAATATTTTCCAAAGTTTTGTTTTCTTTTTTTCTATTGTTAATCCAGTTTCAAAAGCTTTCGTGTCTAATTCAACTTCTTTATATATTTTATCTTTAATTTTTAATATTTTTTCATATAACACTCTTGCATTTACTCTATCTTTCTTTAATTCTTCTGTAGAAAAATATTCTTTATTGTCAAAAAGCACATCTAAATATTTTCTTTCATAATCTTCAAGATTAGAAGCACTTTCATATAGTTTGGCTTTTTTTATAATATAATTAACATATCTCTTTTCGGTTCTTTTAAGTGATATTAATAAAGTAAAAAGCATTAATAATACGGGTAAAATTAAAGAAAGAAAAAAGAAGATTTCTTTATATAAAGATAGGAACAATAAAAGTAAAAATAAAATTATAGCAAAAGGCAATATTAAAAAAAATAATATGAATGTCTTTATTAAATGACGCTCTCTGACTTTAGAGTTCAATTCAGGAACTTCCTCAATTCTCACATACCCCCTCACCGCCAGATCAACAATCGTCGCCGTTAAACCTTTATTTGTTAATCTTTCCTTTATAATAACTTCCGCCATGGCGGGCTTCAGATTTTGAGGCGGTTCATATTGCGGAACAATCGCACGCTTTCCTTCTCTTGATCTTTCCGTTTTATACCAATGGTAAAATCCATAAATAACCGCGCTGATAAATATCAAAATTGATAAAATATAGCCGTAATACATAAAAAGAAAATCTTTGAAATACGAGCCTTGACTGACAATGCCTTTTGGAAATCCTACGGCAACCGTAAAGTTTGTATTCGGCCTTATATTCCTTCCCCAAAATATTGCTTCGGTATTATCTTGATTAAAGTAATATCCGCCAGAAGATATCGGGTTAAATTCCGCTCCGTAAGAAAGAGGCAGTGCCTCGTTCCTACCGTCATTTATATCCCAATCGTCCATCCTCTCAGATAAGGGGAGGATAGGTGTGGTTTGAAAAATCGGGCTGGGAATATCCTCCGCATAAAGCCAAATCAGATCTTTATTAAATTTCTCTCCATTTTCCAAGCTTATTGTAACTTTCACATTCTGAATCGCGACATCCCTGACACTTGGTATTGCATTCCAATAAATTTCATCATAGTTTTTCAAAAAACTTATTCCACCATGAACTTTATATTTCACCGTCCAGCTTTTTTCTTCCTGATCAAAGTCCCGCCTCGCGAAATTCCACTGAATATACTTTGCACCGTTTTTTAAATTTATAAACAGTTGGATTTTGGGGATTTTATTATTATCCCCGTCAAAAACTTCAATGTCCGTGATAGCATCTATCTTATTTAAAGAAACATTGCGATTTACAAAACCAAAATTGCCATCAAAAAAATAAGTCTGTTTTTCTGTGACATCAAAAGTTGAGTCTTGGTTTATTTTTATATCAACTTCAAAATCTTTGTAATAATATTCTTTGGCGAAGGAAGTTTTGACATTAAAACAAAAAATAAAAACTATACTTACTACAAATAATAATTTATATATTTTCATATTTTTATTTATAAAATATTTCATAAATTATACATACCAAATTTCTTTGAATTACGAAATACAAATTTTTGTGTCATTTTGAGCCTTAAGCGAGAAATCCCTTCAATATTATGATCGCTATCGCTCATTTCGAAATGACAAAAGGAGACATTTCGTAATCCAAACGAAATAGCTAAATTTGTCATAGTGAGCTCGTCGAACTATGATAAATTTGACGCATTTTCTACCCTTCGACAAGCTCAGGGTGACAAATATATTGAATTTCGTAATTCAAGGAAATTTATAACTCCTTCCCCACAAACTCTGCCATTTCCACAAATCGATTCGTATATCCGAATTCATTATCATACCATGCCAAAACCTTCACTAAATTACCATCCACTTTTGTCAGTGGTAAATCCACGATTGAGGAAAACGAATTGCCTTTATAATCAACAGAAACCAACGGTTCGATAGTCACATTGATTACTCCCAAAGTGTCCTCATCACTCGCTTTTTGGAAAAGTGCATTCACTTCTTCAACGGTCGTATCTCTTTTGACAACTGCTGTAAAATCAACAATCGAAACTGTGGAAGTTGGCACACGCATGGCCATTCCATCAAGTTTGCCATTCAATTCTGGAATTGCTTCTGTGGCGGCAACTGCTGCACCAGTTGTGGTTGGAATTATACTAATGGCTGCTGCTCGTGCCCGACGCAAATCCTTATGAGGTAAATCCAAAATCCTCTGATCGTTTGTGTAACTATGCACCGTGGTCATAAAACCTTTTTCAATTCCGAGATTATCATTCAAAACTTTGACTACTGGTGCCAAGCAATTAGTTGTGCAAGATCCATTAGAAACGATATTATCCTTGCTTGAGTCATAATCAAATTCATTTACTCCTAAAATCAATGTTTTGATATTTCCACCCTTGCAAGGAGCACTGATGACAACTTTTTTTGCTCCCGCTTTCAAATGTTTTTCTGATCCTTCTACGGTAGTGAAAAATCCTGTACATTCCAAAACAACATCTACTTCCAATTCTTTCCACGGCAAAAGTTCCGGATCTTTTTGTGCAAAAACTTTGATTTTTTTTCCATCAACGATGATATGTTCCTCATTAAATGAAACTTCTTTTTCATACTTTCCATAATTGGAATCATATTGTAATAAATGCGCCAAAGTTTTTGTGTCAGTTAAATCATTAACAGCCACAACTTCAAGATTTGGATGTTTGTCTAAAATCACTTTTAGAGCCGGTCTTCCAATTCGACCAAAACCATTAATTGCAATTTTTGTCATAGTTTTTTTATTAAATTAAAATTTAGCTTATTTAAATACTTTATATCTTTTTAATTAAACATGCAATAATTCTTATTACAATAATATGTTTTCACAATACTTCTTGTATTCTCACAAAATAATTTCCTTTCTTCTCGAAAAAAATTCGCCTCGATAAAATAATCCTCTTCCCCCTCAACCTTCCTAATAGCATATCCGTTTTTCTCAAAGTCAGTAACTTCTTCCTCACTCAAAGTCCCATTATCAACCATATCCTGAAAGGAATCGGGATAAGATTTATTACTATAATAGTAGGGATAATAATCACTATTTTCATAAGATAGTTCAACATAACCTTTAAGTTCCATTAGTTTAATCTTTTTAATTTCGGTCTCTTTCTCAGAGCAAAAAGATTTATTTAAATAATACCCATAAATTGAAAATGACAAAAGAAATAATCCCACAAGGAACATGCACACGGTGAGTGTGTCACTCGTGCTTATGGAACACTTCAAAATTCTCTGTGATTTCAAATGAGAAAAAACACATGATATTTTCTGAAAAGAAAAATAAAATGAGATTATAAAAAAAATAAATAAAACTACGAAATATAGTATATCTACATTTACAGCTCCGCAAATCGTAGTTTCTTTTGGTATAAAAGAATTATTCCCACATTTAGTACTAAAAATATTCACTGCCAAAAGGATTGCAGACAGTAAAAATATGAATGACCAAAATTTCCCTTTACTTACTTTTTTTTGGTTATTTTTATTTTCTTTAATTTTCATTTATAGAAACATTACTATGGATTATTTTTATATTTTATCACAATTTAATCAAAATAACCAATTTTGCAAAATTTAAAATTGTGCTATAATATTCTTATATTAACAAATCTTACGATAAATATCCAAATAAAAATCATGAATGATAAACAACTGCGAGGCTTCGTTTCATATCTTATCAAAAATAAACATACCGTATTTTCTCATACAGACGAAGAAGGGAAAATCAAGATAAAAAAAATAGATACTGGAAAAGATTTTACGCTTTGTCCTAAAAGACCTCTGTATTCTTTCAAAAAATTCTTTCTTCCACCCTGCCAAAAAATGATGGTTTTAAGCGATGACGAGACAACCTTAAACAGAAATCCAAATGAAAAAATAGTTCTACTTGGGCTTCATTTTTATGATCTCAAAGCATTTACACTTATTAATCAAGTATATAGGAAGGATCCTCATTTTCAGAAAAAATTGAGAAATGCGATTGTTATCGGTCAAAGTCCAATTCCAGCTGAGCTTGAAGATTACCAAAAATTTGAAAAAGAAGTTCTCGAACATCTCAAATTTGATATTTTTCTGGAAGCAAAATCTCACGGAAAGCAAGAATCATTCCGAATTTTTACAGGTTCAGAAGATGGACAAAGACTTTTGGATGATTTTGGATATAGAGATTATGAAAATATTGAATATGTCGGCCCTGTTCCCAAAAAAGGTCTGGGACCAATTAATTCCATGCTAATTGAAAAAATCAAAAAATCTTGTGGTTCAAAAATTTGGAAAGAATTAGGGGAAAAATGTACTGATTGTGGAAAATGCACAATTGTTTGTCCGACTTGTTTTTGTTTTAAAATCAAGGATGAAATTAAAAAAGACGAAATCCTACGCTCTCGCGAATGGGACAGTTGTTTTTATGAGGAATTTTCCGAAATTTCAGGAGGACATAAATTTCTTGATACAACTGAGAAGAGAATTTATAATTATTACGACCATAAGTTTGTCAGAATACCAGAGGAATATGGAATGCCTGGGTGTATTTCGTGTGGAAGATGTACAGAGGTTTGCCCAGCAGGAATTGACATTAGAGCAGTTATAAAAAGGATTATCAAAGAGAATTAATTCGAGCAAATAACTGGAGTTCAGTTTTTAACCTGTAAAAAACTATTTTCTTACAATCGATTTACAATCTAAAAAGTGAACTCCGAAATAAGATAATTTAGTATAACAATGGCGATGTTAATCCTCTTGCAAGATTACCACTAATAACATCTGTCTTAATATTGCCAATATTAATATCATAAAAATCTGCATGAAAAATCAATACGAACCAATTCAAACCGAGATTGTGAAAATTGAAGAACTTTCACCTATTAATAAGCTTTTTACACTAAGAATTAAAAACGAGCAGACTCAAAATGCATTCAAGTTTCGACATGGACAATTTTTTATTCTTTCCGTTCCAGGGTTTGGCGAAGCTCCTTTTGGTTTTTGCTCAAGCCCGACAATCAAAGAAACTTTTCAAGTGTCCGTGGACAAGAGAGGAAGTCTGACTACAAAGCTTTTTGAGTTCAAAGTGGGAGCTGATATTGGAATCAGAGGTCCTTATGGTAATGGCTTTGATCGGAAAAAAATCAAAAACAGAAATCTCGTTCTCGTAGCTGGTGGATGCGGACTCTCCCCTCTGAGAACAATTATCCAAGATGCCAATCTTCATCCTGAAAATTTTCAAAATATTCAAATTTTTTATGGTTGTCGGAATTCAGAACTCTTGGCATTCAAAAAAGATTATACTGATTGGAGTAAAAATATCGAAATAAATCTGACAGTCGATACACCAGACAAAAAATGGAAAAACAATGTTGGCGTGGTCACAAATTTACTAACTCTAGAAAAAATCAAATCTGATTCCGTGGCAATTCTAGTCGGTCCGCCAATAATGTATAAGTTCGTCATTCAAAAACTGGTTGAACTTGGCTTGAGTGATGAGGACATCTATGTTTCACTGGAACGAAGAATGCATTGTGGGATTGGAATCTGTCAACATTGTGCCCTTGTCGGCGGAAAATATGTTTGCACCGATGGTCCCCTATTTTCCTATGCTGAGATTAAAGATACTCCTGAAGGGATTTAGAAAAGTAAAAGCTAAAAACTAAAATGGAAAAAGAAAATCCGAAAACAACAAATAATCTAAAATACAGATCTTATGGATTTAGTTTAAATGTAATTAGCTTACTTGAATTGTTTCCCAAAAATTATATTTACCAAACTATCGGCAAATAGCTATTAAGATCGGGAACTTCAATCGGAGCTAATATTATTGAAGCACAGGCAGGAAGAACAAGAAAAGATTTTTCAAATTATTACCAAATCGCATTAAAAAGTGCGAATGAAACTAAATACTGGTTATCTATTTTAAAGAAAAAATCAAGACAAAAAAAGAAAATGATAAAATATCAGAATTACTAGAAGAACCTATTGCTATAAGCAAAATGCTCGGAGCAAGTTTGATTACTTTAAATAGCAAAAAATAACATTAGATTTTCC
>JAHYJV010000034.1 GCA_019428855.1 Patescibacteria group bacterium
ACAACCTCTGAAACAGAAACTTAAAAATTTGTCATTTTGAATTTAATTCAGAATCTATTGGACATTACATCAAACAAATTTATCAAGGACCTCAACTCAGCATACATTGAATCAAATATAGGAAAGCCGTAATAGTCAAAAGATACTGAAAATATGTTCAGCACGACAAGATGGATTTATTGCGACCAGCTCAGCACAAACTTAAGCTCACTATGACAAATTTAGCTATTTCCTTTAAATTACAAAAAGCTGTTTTCTTGTCATCTCAAACAATATGAGAGATCTTAGAATATGGGAAATGAAACTAACTTTACTTTTAGATCCCTCCGTCGCTACCGCTCTTTTCGGGATGACAGTGTATGGTGATTTTTTGTGTCAGAGGTTGTTTTTTGAGACTTCAACCCTTCGACAGGCTCAGGGTGACAAGTGTGGCTTAATGTGACAAAAAGGTGTTTCAATCTTGTCATCTCGAACGAAGTGAGAGATCTTAAAATACGGGAAATGAAACTAAATTTACTTTTAGATCCCTCCGTCGCTACCGCTCTTTCGGGATGACAAAAAAAGAAATGCTCATTTCGTAATTCAAAAGAATAAACAATTTATACCACTCCTTTGAAAAATGATATCAAAAAAATGTTTATAATTATGTCTAAATTTTATCACTCTAAGCTTAACCCAGAATGACAAATAACAAGTAAGTCCTGATAGAACAAATTATCACTCTTTTTTCACTATCGGATAACCGATGTTTTCTGATAAACTAGAACTTTATCCACTTTCCACACAATTCATCCACAACTTATGAACACCCCCCTTAGTATTAGCCATTTTTAATTTATTCTTAAATATGCTATAATTTTTTTATTAAGGATAAACCATAAAGATTACATTACAACTATGACAAATGATCAATTATGGAAAGCAGTTTTAGGAGAACTAGAACTTTCGACCAGTAAAGCTAACTTTACAACTTGGTTTAAGAATACAGGAATTTCATCAAAAACCTCGGAAGAGATAATTGTTAGTGTTCCTAATGGTTTTACAAAAGAATGGTTGGAAAATAAATATCACAAACAAATATTACAGGGCTTGAGAAATATTTGTCCTAAAATAAATAAAATTTCCTATGTGATTGGAGAAAAGGCAATCCCTATAGAGCAAAGAGAGCAGCGACTTTCTGAAAATACTGTTAAGTTTGAAGATAAGAGAGAGAATAAGAGTTCTAATAATTCTTTAAATCCTGACTATACATTTGAAAATTACATTGTTGGATCAAATAATGAACTGGCCTATGCTGCATGTTCGGCAGTGAGTAAGAAACTAGGCGTGGCCTATAATCCTCTTTTTATTTACGGCGGCGTAGGACTAGGAAAAACACACCTCCTTCAATCCATTGGAAATGAAGTAATAAGAAAAAACCCCAACACAAGAGTCCAGTATGCTTCTTCTGAAAAATTTACAAGTGAGCTTGTCAATGCTATTTCTGGAAAAAATACAAAAGCCTTTAAAGACATTTATCGCAAAATTGACATCCTCATTATTGATGATATTCAATTTTTAGCTGGAAAAGAAAAAACTCAGGAGGAATTTTTTCACACTTTTAACACTTTATACGAAAATAATAAACAAATTGTTCTTTCAAGCGACCGACCCCCTAAAGCCATCCCAGCTCTTGAAGAAAGATTAAGATCTCGCTTTGAAGGAGGAATGATTGCAGATATTAGTTCTCCAGACTATGAAACCAGATTAGCAATCTTACAAGCAAAAGCTAAAGAAAGAAATTTCAATATGCCAGACGAATCCTTAAATTATATTGCCTTACATATACAAAAAAATATTAGAGAATTACAAGGAGCATTAAACAGAGTAATGGCTATTTGTGAGCTTGATGGAGGTTATCCAGATTTAAAAAAAACCACGACCATTTTACAAAGTATTATTACACAGCCCATTAAAAAAGCCACTACTCCAAAATATATTTTAAAAACTGTCTCTGATTTTTATGGCGTACCGTTAGATGAAATAATTAAGAAAAATAGAAAAAAAGAGGTTGTAAAGCCAAGGCAAATTTCTATGTATTTAATGAGAAGTGAAATAAAGAGTTCTTTTCCCTCAATTGGAAGTTGGGTGGGTGGACGAGACCACACAACTGCTATGCATGCTTATGATAAAATATTAAAAGAAATTGAAAATGATAATATTATCGAACAAGAAATTAATTTAATTATTGAAAGATTATATAATTAATATTTATATGTTGTGTATAAGTTATCTATAAACTCGCTTAAAACAACTAATAACTTTCCTAATAAACTGTTCATAACTTTCAACTAAAAAATAAGTATTTAAAAATCACCAACTTATCCCTTATTTATAAACACACTTATAATTATATTATAAACAAGATATAAAGTCATTTTCTTCCTAAGCTTAAATATAATTAAACCTTTTCCCCAAAAATAATCTCTACAACAATAACAATAATTTTTTAATATTAATTAATAATTAGTAATATATAATAGTATGAAATTTACATGTACTCAAGAAAATTTAAACAAAGCATTAAATGTAGTTGGAAAAATAATTAATAAAAATTCAACACTTCCAATATTAAATAATGTTTTAATAAAAACTGAAAAAGGAAGATTAAAATTAAGTTCCACTAATCTTGAAATTGGTATTAGTTATTTAATTGGTGGAAAGGTTGAAAGTGAAGGCGAAATTACTGTTCCAACTAAACTATTTCATAATTTTATTTCAAATCTTCCAATTGGAAATGTAGAAATTAAATTAAGAGAAGATGTCTTGAGTTTAAAATGTAATAGTTATAAAACAAGTATTAAAGGACTAGATGCCAAGGAATATCCATTGACACCTAAATTAGATGTAAAACCAATTTTTAAAATTAATAGTTTTGTTTTTAAAAAAGCACTTAGTCAAATTATTCCTGCAATTTCAAATAGTGAATCACGAGTTGAAATAACAGGAGTTTTTATGGATTTATCTAATTTAAATAAAAACACTATTACTTTAGTAGCAACTGATAGTTATCGACTAGCTGAAATTTATGTGAATATTAATAATGAAAATATTAATAATGATTATAAGAATATATTAGGAAATACAGTTTCTGTTATTATGCCGAAAGAAACTATTCAAGAATTAGTTAGAAACCTTGATGACATTGAAGATGATGTTGAGG
The DNA here is from genome assembly GCA_019428855.1 of Patescibacteria group bacterium. Lineage (GTDB taxonomy): Bacteria > Patescibacteriota > Minisyncoccia > JAHIHE01 > JAGLIN01 > JAHYJV01. The sequence goes on from JAHYJV010000034.1 coordinate 3,203, forward strand.
TTGTGATATCTGAAAGCCAGATTTTATTTAGCTTTGGAAATGCAAATATAATATCAAGATTGATAGAAGGTAAATATCCAGACTATAAACAAATAATTCCGACCGAGTTTAAAACTATTTTACAAGTTGATAAAAGGGATATTATTAAAGCCACGAAAGTAACCAGTTTATTTTCTAATATTTTCAATAATAGTATTGAATTAAAGCTTTTAGCGGGATCTAAAAATCTAGAAATAAATTCAGAATCAAGTGATTTAGGTAGTAATAATACTAAGATAGCAGTGGAAATTGAAGGCAACGACAAAAATATTAGTATGTCTTATAATTATAAATTTTTAATTGACGGATTAAATAGTTTGTCTGGGGATAAAGTAGTTTTAAAAATTAACGACGATAGTTCTCCAATGGTATTAACGTCGGATGTGGATAAGTATTATAAATATATTATTATGCCGACAAGAGCTTAAATAAAGAAAATATAAAAAGATATAAAAAATTATTTTAAATTAATACGCTATCTTATACACAACATATCAACATGCTTAGCTCAATAACAAGTGATTTAAAAAAATCAATTAATAAAGCGGGAATTGGTTCTCAAATTCAGGCTTATCAAATATGTGAATACTGGACAAGCACGATAAGTGATATTTTTTCTAAAGAAGTTGCTGAAAAATCTCAAGCTATTAAATATAAAAACGGCACTCTTACAGTTGCCGTTTTAAGCTCTGTTTTTGCCCAAGAATTTAAATTTAAAGAAGAAGAGATAAAAAAAGAGATAAATAAAAAAGTGAGATATGACGCAGTTCGAAAAATTCGGTTTGAGTTGTAAAATAAAAAATACATTTTAAAAAAAGAGGGATTTCTCGGTTATCGTTTAGAAAAAAATTCTTGTTTTATAAATATTTTTTTAAAAAAGTTTTTTAGTCTTTTTTAAAACAACAAAGATGAATAAAAACAGTAAAAAAGTTTCTTTTTGTTTAATTCTAATTTATGGATGTTTTTTGAATTTTAATTTTTCTTTTACACAAGAAATTGACTATGTCGTAATTTCAGAAATTCAAATTAGTGGGAAAACTGCCAATGATGAGTATATCAGACTTTATAATCCGACAAGCAGTCAAATTGATTTAACTGGTTGGGATTTAAAAAGGAAAACAAAGACTGGAACGGAGTATAATCTTTTAAATAATCTTGAAGGAATTATTTCTTCAAAAGGATATTTTTTAATCGGACCGAGGGCAAATTGTGGTGATAATGGAAGCGAGGATTGTTATCAAGGTGAGATGGCCCTAGATGATGAATATACAACGAATAGTTTTTTAGCAAAAAATAATACAGTCTTACTGTATAATGAAAATGGTTTGGTGGTTGACAAGGTTGGTTGGGGCGAAGCGGAAGATTTCGAGGGCGAGACCATAAAAGAAGACCTTGAAAATGGACAAACTTACTCAAGAAAATTTAATAACGGAATTATCCAAGATACAAATAATAATCAAAATGATTTTAAGCAAGCTGGATTTATGCAAGGGGAAGGAGCTGATGACATCCTCACACCCCCTGAGCAAGACAAGGAGGGCAGTAGTTTAAATTCTGGACAGTCGGTTAATCAAGAAGATGAATCTAGTGGTGGTCAATCTGTGACCAATAACGACGAAAATTTAAATATCATTTTTGAAATCGTTATTACAGAATTTTTACCAAACCCAGAAGGAAGTGATAAGGACAATGAATTTATAGAGCTCTATAATAAAGGAGACACGACGGTTAATATTGAAAATTTTGTTTTAGCGGATAAGATAGGAAAAATAAGAGAGTTTATTATTCCCAAAGACACAAAGATAAATGCCAAAAGCTACAAAGTATTTTATGCCGACCAAACTGGCATAGTCTTGAATAATTCTGGTGATGGAGTCTTGCTAAAAGATAATCAAGGAAATATTATCAGCGAAACTCCCCTAAGTGGTCCAGCAAAAGAAGAGCAATCTTATGCTTTAGATAAAAATAATAATTGGACTTGGACACTAAAGCCAACTCCTCGCAAAGAAAATATCATTGAAATAAAAGAAGTTAAAGATGCGACAACGATCACAGAAGATAAAAAAAGTAATATTCAAAAGAAACAAGAAAAGGAGATAGATATAGAAAAAGAAAATGATTTAAAAAAAGATATCAATGACGAAAAAGTCAGTGAAACAAATGGATATGATTTTTCGGATGGAATTGTTATTTCAGAAATATATCCGAATCCAATTGGCAATGATAATCGTCAAGAAAATTATGAATGGATAGAAATTTATAATAATTCCGACCGAGAAGTGAATTTAAAGGGTTGGCAAATAGATGATATATTAAATAAAGGGAGTAAGGCTTATGTGATCACTGAAGACACGATTATAAAAGCTCGAAATTTTCTGGTTTTCAGTAACAAACAAACAAAAATTGTTCTTAATAACTTAGGCGACGAGATAAATATTTTATGGCCGGACGGAGAAGTTGTTGATAATCTTAAATATGAAAAAGCAAAAGAAGGTTTTTCTTATAATTGGGTAGCTGATGGTTTATGGCAATGGAGTGAGATGATTACTCCTGGGAGAAATAATAATGTTCCGAACAGCGACAGCAGGGCTAGTAAAAATATGGAGAATGGAAAAGTTCAAGGTACACAAGAGGAAGTGGATTATCATAACAGTGAGAATCTAGATTTTATCGTGGCAGATATTACAGAAGTCAAAGATTTTGATAAATATTCAAGAGTAAAAATATCTGGTATTGTTTCAACTCCTGTGGGAATATTTTCCGATAAATCTTTTTATTTATCTGGAAGTGGAATTCAAGTTTATTCCTATAAGATAATTTCAAAGGAAATTAATGTTGGGGATAAAATTGAATTGAGGGGGATATTATCAGAGGTGGGAGGTGAAATTGGATTATTAATTGAGAACGACAACGACATTGTTATCTTAAACCACGATAATTTAGTAGAAGCAAAATTAATTTCAACAGGTGACCTAAGAGATGAGTTGGTTGGGTCTTTGGTGATTACCGAAGGACAAGTTGTTAATGATGGTCAGAATTTATTTTATATAGATGATGGAAATGGAAAAGCTAAGATTTATATTAAATCTTTTACAGGGATTGGAGTTCCAGACATAAAAGAGGGTTTGTGGGTTACTGTGACTGGACAGGTGAGCAAGACATCACTGGGATACAGAATTTTACCAAGATTTCAAAATGACATAAAAATTGCAAAAACATCTGGAACTTCAATTTCCAATACAAAATTACCTGAAAGAAATAAAGCAACTGACAAAATAAGCACAAACGATATAGCAAGAAAATCATTTTGGAGTATTTTGTTCTTTTTGATGATTGCACTTGTTTTGTTGGATTGGGGAAGAATGAAGATAAACAAAGGGATAAAGATAATTAACTGAAATTATATACTATGAAAAAATTATATGGTCCAAATCAGCACCTTAAAACTGAGTTGATTGAAGATGCATTAAAAAATGCAAAACTAGCAGGAAAATTACCTAATGTGCCTTCTTTTAAAATTAAAATTTTTGTAAAAGAATTTGAAGAGGAAATTGAAAAGTTCAAATCAAAAGTTGGAAAGCAAATTAATAAAAATGAGGTAAAATTTCTCATTAAGCAACTTATGAGAGACAAGCACGATAAGATTCTTGATGGCGAATTGAAAATTATTGAAAAAATTATTTTAGATACCGATTTTGATATTGAGTAGTCATAATAAATATTAATCATTAATTTAAAAAATTATGAGTAGTTTGTTTAGCGGCAATGACATTATATTAAATAAAGAAGCAATTAAAAGTGCATTAGTTTCTGAAAAAAAGAGCCTTTCAATTGACTATGCAAAAATAGGACAGTTTGCGGAAGTATTTATAAAAGAAGCAGGTAACAAGGGTTCAATTTCAAAATTCAGCGCAGGATCCTTGGTTCGCAAAGCATGTAGTAAATGTAATATTTTGGGAAATGATCCAGCTGTAATTGAAAAAATATTTCTAGGATAGGCTTGTAGTGATTTTTAATAGAAAGCTAAGATAGGACTCCACTCGTAGAAATTAAAGAGAGGCTTCAGATAAGTTTTGAGTTTAAATCTTGTAATTATTAACTATGAAAAAACAAATATTTTTTTTATTTGCAAGCCTTCTTTTTTTTGTTTTTATATTATCTCAAAAAAATATTAATGAAGCAGGAGGGGGTTTGAAACCCGCTCCTGCCGCGGTATGTGTAAAAGAAAATTGTTTTGCCGTAGAAATTGCTGACACTTATCAAGAAAGAGAAATTGGCTTAATGAATAGAAAAAATATGCCGACAGAAAGCGGTATGTTTTTTATTTTTGAAAAAGAAGAAATTTATAATTTTTGGATGAAAAATACTTTAATTCCACTTGATATTATTTGGATTGATGGAAATGATAAAATCATATATATCCAAAATAATGCTCAGCCATGTGAGGTCAAAAATTGCGAAACTTTTGGTCCAAGTCAAAAGGCAAAATATGTTTTGGAAATAAATGGCGGATTGGCGGAAAAAAATGGGATTAAGGTTGGAGATGAAATTGAGTTGAGATAGAATATATGTCGGCGACATTGACAAAATTATTATTTACTTTAAATTACGAAATTCAACATACTTGTGTTTAATACCTATATAAAATTTCTACTTTTGTAGACGGAAATAATTACTAATGAATAATTACGAATGAATAATGAAGAATAATATTATTGTTGATAAAAGCTATAATTTTGCCTTGCGTATTGTTAAACTTTCACAAAACTTGATAAAAAACAAAAAAGAATTTGTTTTATCTAAACAAATATTGAGAAGCGGAACTTCAATCGGCGCTAATGTAGAAGAGGCGATAGGAGCCCAGTCAAAAAAAGATTTTCTAAACAAAATGAGCATTGCCTATAAAGAAGCGAGAGAAACGGACTATT
>JAHYJV010000035.1 GCA_019428855.1 Patescibacteria group bacterium
ATTATTATTATTATCTTCTTTACTTAAAAATGTAAAATACACTGATCCAACAACAACTGCTTGAATGACAGCTAGAATGAAAACAATTGTCTTTTGAGATAAGGGTTTTTTTGAATTAGAGTTAATTGGTTTACCTTCGTTATCTAATTTAATCTCAATAGAATTATCTCTTGGTTGAGTATTTTGTTCCATAATTTTATTTTATTATGTGTATAACTAATGATAATCATATGTTATCACATTTTAGCAGATAAAAAAAGAGAAGAAAGAATTATTCTTTCTCTAACTTCTCACCGGAAAAAAGGGTTCTTTCTCGCCAATTTTGCAACCACAGTTGCAACATATTCGAAGAGCACCTTCACATTTCTCAGAGCAGAAAACTTTTTTTGTCGAATTTGTCAGCTGTCTTCTGTCTTCTGGTATAATATTGCCACATTTGTGACAAAATATAAATCCAGAATAGCCAGTATATATTATATTTTTCTCTGGCATATCAGAGGAGCAACCGCTACAAAATGTTTCTCTCTTATCGGTTACAATAACTATACGCCTGTCTCCAATTCCGCACCCACATCCAACACAAGTTCTGTTCTTATTTCTCATTTGAGATTACCTCCGAATATTCTATTTATGACAAGACTATCAAATTCAAAGAAATTAGTCAACAAGAGCAGCTCTACACTAATAACGGTGGTTAATAACAAATGAAGGAGTAGAATTATTATGATAAATAAAAAATTCATACCACTCCTCTGAAAAAAGATATTGAGAAATATAAATTTTTTAAAATTTATATAAGATTCAATAATCACAATCACCGAAACCAACAGACACTACCTTATAGAGCTCTATCATACATTTTTGACACATCAATTGATTTTCAAGTGCCTCATTGCCACATTTATCATGACCTTCAATTCCTATGCATGGATATGCCATTTATTTCACCTCCTTTTTTGTTTTTATTATAACATAAAAAAATATTTAATCTAAATCTATCTAATAATTTATGTCACTTGACGATTTTGAAGATATGCATACTTTATATTTAAGGTGATTAGAAGTGAACAAAAAAATGATGATTTGGATTAGAATTATGATGATTATAATAGCAATAATATTAATTTAGATTATAAGCGATGCCAGAGAGACTGGCACAAATGTTATGACAAATTTTCAAAATATAAGCAACTCCCTGCCGTTAAAATAAGGGGGTATTTTTTTATTCAAAATGAACATCTTTTATAAATTTTTTCATTTTTTTTAAAAGTTCCGGATATTTTCTTAAATTATCATTTTCAGAAATAATCTTTTCCGCCTCTTTCCGAACAATTTTAATCAACTCAAAATCCGTCAAAGATGCCATCGCTAAATCGGGCAGACCAGATTGTCTAATTCCCACCAGCTCCCCAGGACCACGAATTTTCAAATCTTGTTCTGCTAATTCAAATCCATTATCACTTTTAATTAATGCTTTCAGCCTTTGATGTGTTTTTACCGCCGTTGAATCTGTGAAAAGAAAACAAAAAGATTGATGTTCTCCTCTGCCGACTCTTCCGCGAAATTGATGCAGTTGTGCCAAGCCAAATCTATCAGACCCCTCAATCAACATCACCGAAGCATTGGGAATATCAATTCCAACTTCCACAACCGAGGTTGAAACAAGAATATCAATTTTACCTTCAGAAAATTTTTGCATAACTTCTTCTTTTTCCTTTGGCTTCATTTTTCCATGCAAAAGACCAATTTGAAAATTTTTATAAATGACATTTTTCAGCTTTTCATATTCTTCTATTGCTGAACGCACTTCCAGGATATCAGACTCTTCAATCAAAGGACAAATTACAAAAACCTGCCTGCCTTTTTGAACTTGTTCTGTAATAAATTTATAAGCGAGGTTTCGATTTGCTGGTGCCACCAGTTTCGTGATAATTTTCTGTCTACCCTTTGGCATTTCATCCAGAACTGATAAATCCAAATCCCCATAAACTGTCAAAGCCAAAGTTCTGGGAATTGGCGTCGCCGTCATCGAAAGAAGATGGGGAACTGTTTTTAAGCCATCCTTCATATTCACAATTTCATTCTGCAATTTTCCTCGTTGTTCAATTCCAAAACGATGCTGCTCGTCAATAATTGAGAAAGCCAAATTATGAAATTCCACTTTTTTTTGAATCAAAGAATGAGTTCCAATTAATAGGTCTACTTCTCCAATTTTTATTTTTTCTAACAATTTTTTCTTGCTAATCTCTTCAATTTTCTCTCCTCGAAAAATTTTGCTTTCACTGCCAGTTAGAAGAGCAATGTTAATATGCTTTGACTTATCTCGAAGTTGGAGTTCATTTTTTAACCTGTAATCAGAATCATCTTGTTTTGACTGAGCTTCATTATGCTCGAAAGAGTGAACTCCGGCACATAAGCAATCCAGACCAAATCTCCGCACCGCTTCTTTTAAATGTTGCCTTGCTAAAATTTCTGTCGGAGCCATAAAGGCCACTTGATATCCCGACTTAATAACAGCCAAAGCAGAAATCAAAGCTACTAAGGTTTTGCCAGAACCAACATCTCCTTCCAAAAGTCGATTCATCGGCTTGTTTTTTTCAAAATCCTTGATGATATTCCAAGAAGAAATTCTTTGAGCATTTGTCAGCTTGAAAGGTAACTTGTTTATAAAATTCTTTATATCCTCTTCAATTTTTTTATCAAATTCAATTTTTATCCCTTTATTTTCCTGCCACTTTTTCTTTTGCATCATCATATAAAGCTGAACCAAAAACAGTTCGTCGAAAGCCAGCCGTTTCTTCGCTGCTTTTGCTCTCACTTTGTCATCCGGAAAATGAATTTGAGAAATTGCCTCTGAAAGACAGAATAAGTGTTGATTTTCAATAATAGAAATTGGCAAAAATTCTTCAATGTCATCTGCCAATCTCAAAATTAATTTTAAATGTGCCCGCAACCATTTAGAAGATAACCCTTCCATTTCATGATAAATCGGAACGAGCCTTGCTGTATGCAAAGACTGCCCGCTTCCCAAAATTTCATAAGACGGATTTGAAATCTGAAATCCATCTTGGGCATAAACAACTTTCCCGCTCAAACTAACATTAATCCCACTTCTCAAATTCCGAGTCATAAAGGGCTGATTAAACCAAATTGCCTTCATCACTCCGGAGTCATCTTCAATCATCGCTTCCGTCAAATTCATTTTTCTCTTTCTGGTTCTGATGTTTTGAATATCAATGATTTTCCCTATCACACTCACAACTTCTCCCAATTCTACATCACCAATTTTTTTTACATCCGAAAAATCATCATACCGAAACGGAAAATAAAAAAGTAAATCTCTGGCAGTTTCTATTCCCACCTTCTGAAGCTTTTTTACATAAGCCGGACCAATAGTTGGCAATTCTGAAATTTTTGATTCAAGAGTAAGCATAAATTTAAGTAAGATATATCTGAATTCTACCAAAATTTTTTTCTATTAACAAATTTGTTTGAATTACGAAATAGCTAAATTTGTCATTGTAAGCTTAAGTTTGTGCTGAGCTTGTCGCAATAAATCCATCTTGTCATGCTGAACTTGTTTCAGTATCTTTTGGTTATTACAACTTTCTTATATTTGATTCAATGTATACGGAATTCTGATGCTTGATAGGATTGTTTTGATGTAATATCCAATAGATTCTGAATTACTTTGAATTACGAAATTCTGTTTTCTTGTCATCTCGAACGGAGTGAGAGATCTTAGAATAGGGGAAATGAAACTAACTTTATTTTTAGATCCCTCAGTCGCTATCGCTCTTTTCGGGATGACAAAAAAAGAAATATTTATTTCAGGTGCTTGATAGGTTGGTTTTGATGTAAAGTTCAATAGATTATAAATAAATTTAGGATGACAGATTTTTAGGTTTTTGTATCAGATTCTTAAGACTTCAACCCTTCGACAAGCTCACGGTGACAAGTATGTTGAATTTCGTAATTCAAAAAAAATAAATATATTTTGATACATAAAAAAACAGCTCTTTTGCGAAGGATTGTCTTTGTTCATTTTATGCTATAATTTTTAATTTTATAATCAATAAATTAAAAGGTAGAAACAATTTGGTTAAATTCTTCAATTTTTTCACTACCATCAATTTCCTTGTTTCTTATAACAGAATTAATCTACCAACCCCACAACCTTTGTAGAATATTTATTTGAGGCGTTCCATAAAATCCAACCTACTCCGCCAGATTCGTTACTGGCATCAATTTGAGCTCGCACCATTTTGGGCGTATAAACTGCTCCCATATCAAATGCTTGAAGCCATGGACGAATTTTTGCCAATGGTTTTTTTTGTCCTTCAGAATCTTCTTCTTGAGCTTCTTTGAATCTTTCCAATCTTTCAATCGCATGCTCCATAGAATATTTCACAACTTCATACGGATATTGAGCTGGATTTTGATAACCAATAAAACCGTTAGCATAATGAGACGGATAGGCCATCGGAGAGATATAATCAAAATTTTCAAATGCATCTTCAATTGTTTGCCCAATCCCAAGATCGTCCTTATTAACCGTCACCAACCCAAAAAGATCTACCGAGATTATTATATCTGGCAAATTGGTGCGAAAATGTTCAAACACCTCTTTTATAACCTCTCTTTTCGTTTGCTTTTTACTATTATAAAAAGGAAAGCTCATTTGGCTCAAACGACCATCAGAAGGAAATCTAATGTAATCAAAATTAATTTCATCAAATCCTCTTGCCGAGGCATCTTTGGCAATTTCCACAATATAATCTCGCGCCTCAATTGAGCTTGGGTCAATCCAGGCTAGTCCACTATTGTCTTTCCATAATCCCCCAGTCACATTGTTCTTAATCGCCAAGTCAGTCCTTGCGACTGCCAAAACTGGATCTTGAAAAACAGTAATTCGAGCCATGACATAAATTTCGTTTTCGTGCAGTTTTTTGATTAAAGCATCAACATCAGGAATAATGACTTTCTTTGACCCATATTTTAGCACAAATTCATTCTCGCTGTCATAAGCAACGAAGCCTGAATAATCTTTGATATCAATCACAAGTGCATTAAGTTTTTCCTTTTTCATCAAATCTATCAAACCATCCACTCTCTCGGGAATTGTTGTTGACCAAGCTGTCACATAAAGAGCCTTCACTTCGGCTGGTGGATTTTGCAATTTTTTATCCACCTCAATTACTTCACTAATCTCCGACTTCCTTAATTCCTCAACAACTGCATTTTCATGAAGTGGATCGAACTTAATGCTAAAATTATTTTCTGAATATGAATATTTATATACACTGAAGATAAATATAATAAAAAAAATCGCCATAATTGAATATCTCTGCGAATTAATAAAACTAGTTGCACTCCGTTTTGTCAATTTCATATAATAATTTTAATTATGCAAACATTATTTTGTCTTCTACTAACTTCAAAACTAAAGCTTAAGGATGTATAATGTTATTTAACTGATTTTATCGAAATAATTTACATCAACATAAGCAAAGATTACTGCTATAAATATAAAAAGAAAAGTAATCAAGAAATATCCCCACCCTTCATTTACCATCGTTATTGTAAATAATTAATTAAAAAGTGTCCTCGGAAGGAATCGAACCTTCATCACGGATTCCGCAAACCCGCGCTCTATCCATTAAACTACGAGGACAAAAAAACATCCACTGTACTAAAAAAATAAATAATTTTATATTTTTCGTTTTTGCTCCTTCTCTTTTTCGATTATAAGTCTCTCGATATCCTCATCAGAAATATATTCACTAGCATCGTCTTTTTTCTCATAATTTACCAACGATTCACTTAATACATCTTCCACAAGAAAATTCTCCAAAATGGCTCGGATATATAATGGATCTAAATCTATCAAAAACAAAGTTTTAACCGGCAATACGAAGTTTTTTAATTTAAATTTAAGCAAGCTATACTCCTCATCCTCAATTACTTGAAATGATTGAATATTAGCATATTTATACAATCGATCACCAATACTAATTCCATCTAAATCAATTTTATACTCAATTTCTCGTGGCTCCTGCAATATGTGCATTATTAGAACAATCAACATCATCGTAAATGTAAAAACTGGGATAAAGCTACCTTGAAATGCAAAATATCCAATAGCAATTAATGACAATACCGATCCACCATAATAAAGAATCATATCTTCTTTTGTCTTGATATGTTCTGGAGCAATCCATTTGGCAAAATTTGGATCATTATCCTTTACTTTATCATCTGTCTTTTTTTTTAATTTCTTATTTTCTGGATTTAGGTTTTTTGCAACTGCAATTTCTTTTTTCACTCTTTTTTTCTTCACAATTTTTTGAGAATTATCATTTTTTTTATTTTTTTGGGGGGCAACTACTTTCTTTTTCAATGTCTTGGAATTCAAAACCTTTGCTAGGGCCTTGCTCTTTGCTTTTTTAGCTTTTGTTTTCACAAACTCTTTTTTGTTTATATCTTTTTTAGCCATGAATATAATTTAATTATCTAAATTTGGTTCCAATCCTTTATCTCATATTATCATTTTATAAAGTTATAGTAAAGAAAATGTATTAATCATAATTATCAAAAGAGCAAATATAAAGACATTCAAAAGGTGGAAATAGCCAGATTGCTAGCCTGATTAATACCCTATGTATTAATTTCAACCACCAATACGAATTTAACACTCGTAATTAAAATCATAGCTCAATTGTTAAAATAATGATTTTTACAACACTTATGTTTTTTTTGCTCTTTGATGTTTACTGAATTCAAAAGTAGACCGTTAGAAGCAAGTGTTAATCAATAGCCAAGTTTTTTCAAATAAGCAAGGATTTCAAAAATATCACTCTTAGCGAGTGGTTCTACCCAGTGATTTAGATACTAATCTTGTTTCCAAACTCACTTTTCAAATAATAAAAAAAAGCCAACCATTGTTGACAACTTATTTCTTCATCAACAGCTTCTCGCTTTGAATCCATATAGGAATGCTTACACTGTAAATTGCACCGCCCAGTGATTTCAATTCCAATGTTGTTGAGTTCACAAAAAGATTTCTGCAAATTATAATATCTTAAATTCAAATCCAGAAATAGACTTTTAAATAGTGACATGGCAGTGTTTCAATATATGGTTTATTATAAAATAAATAACGAAATTGAACAAATGTAAATCAATACTTCAATCTCTTTAAAATCTTCTCTTTTTCATCTCCCTCTAAAACAACGGGTTGGGAATAATCAAAGATTTTAACTGGAATAAATTCAATATTCTTGATTTTTTTTTCTTGAAAAGTTATTTCCGCCACTGCCCCCAACCTTGTTTCATTGGACCACATTTGATCGAACGCAAAATTTCCAAGACTATAAATTATATATCCGTCATTATACTTTTCAACATTTTGAACCACATGAGGATGATGACCAATCACTAAATCAGCTCCTGCGTCAATGGCATTTTTGGCAAAATTTTTCTGAAAATTACTCGCGAATGTTTGATACTCAATTCCAGCATGCATAGAAACAATCACAATGTCAGCATCAATACTGGCCTGTGCAACTAATTCTTTCATTTTATCCATTTCCATATTCGCCACCCCATAAAAATCGCCCGAAGTCATTTTTCGTTGATCTGAATTATAGGTAAACGCCAAAAAAACAAACTTCGTTCCTCGCACATCTTTTTCTACCGACTTATAAATCTCTTCTTTTCCAACCCCCGCTCCAACATGAGAAATATTATTTTCATCTAAAATCTTTACTGTACTCTCCAGACCAGCTTTACCAAAATTTAAAATATGATTATTTGCTATACTAAGTATATTAAATCCTGCATAATTTAAACCTGCAACGGCTTTGGGATCAGTTCTGAAAACCATTTCATTATCTTGAATTCTTCTGCCCGCAATTATTGATGTCTCCAGATTTCCAAACACAATATCCGCCTCTTTTGTCATCTCCGCCGTTTTCAAAAATGGATATTTCCAATCTTTTTTGGCAATCATTTTACTTTCTACTGTTCGTGAAAGCATAATATCACCCACCGCCATCATCTTGATTTCTTTATCCTTTTTATTAAAATCACCAAGTTCTATAAATTCACTTTCTTGAAAAAAAGTAAAATTAG
>JAHYJV010000036.1 GCA_019428855.1 Patescibacteria group bacterium
AAGAGATTAGCAAAGATTGAGACACACCTAGAAGAAAAGCTAAAGAAAAAGGCGAAGAGGTATAACAAGAAATATCCAGGAGAGATGATTCATTTTGACACAAAGAGATTGCCGTTGCTGAAAGGAGGAAACAGTGTCAACGAAAAAGAAGATTTTCTCGCAAGATAAGGCTTAATGCGATCAAAAACAGAGTTTCTATCCACGCGAGAGAAAATATTGCCAACGAGAGAAAAAGATTCGGCGATTGGGAAACGGACAGCGTTATTTTTTCCGGAGACAGTATTCTCTCCGTGCAAAACGAAAGAAAAAGCAGATTGTGCAGAATTCATAAATGCGAAAATAAAACCGCACTGGCATCTGAAAATGCTTTGCGAAAAAGCATAAAATCTTTGCCAAGCTTATAGCTCACGATCACTAGAGATAATGGAATGAAAATGCCTTGCATCATGAGACAAAAATCCCTTCCTGTTTTTGCGATCCGTATTGCAGCTGGCAAAAAGGAGGCGTAGAAAAACTAAACGGATTGATCAGGGAATATTTCCCTAAAAGGTCAAATCTTGATATAGTGTCAAAGAAAGAAATATATCTCATCCAAGAAAAATTAAATAATAGGCCAAGAAAATGTTTGAACTATCAAACCCCCAACGAAGTCATCGCTATTGAGCTAGAAAAAGGGGCTTTAAATTCTTGAATTCAACCCCTTTACAAAAAAGTAGAGGGTAATTTTTTCATCGAAACTTTCAAAAATATTTTCAACTAAATTTATCATTATGAAAAATAATTTTTTTCTTATAGGAGGTGGTGAAATAACAAAAGGCGAAACAAAATTGGTTGATAAAGCTATAAAAAAATGTGCTTCACAAAAAGACAGGACCAATTTTATTTTTTTTGCCACTGCCTCAAAAGACAGTGCTGATTATATTAAATCGATGCGGAAAACTTTTGGGAATAAATTTAACTTTAGAGCGGTTGTTAAGAACGAAGGAAAAAAAGCTGCTGAATTAGCAATAGTGGAGTCTTCGATAATTTATTTTGGAGGAGGAAAAACGGATTATCTTCTTTCTATGTTTGATCGTTGGCGATTATTGCCAGTATTAAAGCGTGCCATAAGAAAAGGTACGGTGGTTGTGGGAATAAGTGCTGGCGTTCAGGCACTTTCTGCTTGGTATGTAGATATTGAAAAAAATAAAGCTGTGTGGAAACAAGGATGGGGTATTATTAATTTAGGGTGTCTTGTCCATGCTCAAGAGAAAAATGTTAAAATTGCTTATCAGGAATTTAAAAAACTAAAATTATCTGAAACACCTTTTCTCGCTATTGGCGAAAAAGGATCTTGGATTGAATTGTCGGAATCAGAGATTACATATTCATATGGCGATTTGTGGGTTCTCGAAGACGGTAAGCTTCAAAAATCATAGAAATTTAGTTTAAGTGATGTTTAATAGAAAAACATGACTTAATTAGATTACATCGTTGCCGACATCGAATTTTTATAACAAAACATTCTTAATTAAGATATTTTTTGAGATACATACTAAAATTTTTTAAACAGTATAGAAAATAAAGACAGGCAGGACGAAAGTCCTATTTTTGTTTATTATATTTCACAAAAATAGGGATTTGAATTTGAAGAGAGAAGGGAAATAGAAGTTTACTATAGTGGAAGTATTAAAGCCGAAAGGTTTTAAAACAGAAACTAAAAGTTGAGTAGTAAGATTGTCTCTCTTGCGAATCTAAAGTTACTTTTATAATGCATTAATAGGGTTCCAAATTCTCATTCTGCTTACATGTATTTTGAGATGAATTCGGCTAGGGTGCAGAATGCAGAGAAACTTTCCTTGAAATAATTAAAATATGGCGATATTTTAATAGCAATATTGTAAAAAAGTTCTATAATAATGTACCTCGCAAAAAAAGTGAATAGAGAATACATGGTAACAGAGATGTTAAAATGAAGAATGAAAATATAGTTGCTTATATAAAAAAGAAATTATTTATATTAAAGAAAGTGAATTCATCTTCCCCAATACTTGTTTGTCAATTCGGGGATAGCGTATAATATTAGTGTGTAATTTCAAAAGCAGGTTGATTGTTGTAAAATAGATTAGGAAGGTAAAACATGAATCTATATATTTAAAAAGAACTCTTCTGATATGATAACCCTTCCCAACGATGATTGATCTTTCTTCTTCCAAGACACGATTGGCATAAGCGATAAGATGAAATTTGTCTGTTGTTACTTTTGCATCTGGCAATTGCCTCCTAACGGCGTTGAGAAACCCAATCCTCATCTCAATACAAACCTCTGAAATACGCTTTTTATCGACCTGTGATAGAAACTTTTCCACGGTTTCAATCTTGTCATCTTTTTTGATTGCTAACAACTTTTTTTGAGAAATGTTGGTTATTGTTAAAGCCATTCTTTTTCCTCGAAAACTATGCTCATCTATCCCAAGTGTAATATTATCTCCTTGTTTTTCCCAATTGATATCTTCTGTTTTATTCTCTTTCAAAGATGAGTAGAGGGTTGAAAAAGAAACACCCGTGCCTTGTTTAACATAGCTCAAAGATGTTTCTTGTCATCTTTCCAACTAATATCTTTCTAAAATTCTGCGTTGTTCTTTTTTTATCAATTCCAATAACCTTTTTTGGAAAATGCTTTTTGACATTTCTTGCAAAAGAATCTTCTTTGAGTCAATGAAATAATGATCTGTCTATTTTCAAAAACACTATGTTTGATTTTTCTTTTACAATACTGCTAAACCTTGCTTGTGCTTTTTATGCAATGTGGACAGAGACAATATCTTCTGGGATTGCGAGCCTTAAGTATTATTTCCCTTTCTCTTGTTTCATACCCATCAATCCATAAATTTTGCAAATTAAACAGTTTTTTGATATCATTTTTCAAAGGAGTGGTGTGAATTGTTAATTCTTTTGAATTACGAAATGAGCATTTCTTTTTTTGTCATCCCAAAAAGTGCGGTAGCAAAGGAGGGATCTCAAAGTAAAGTTAGTTTCATTTCCCATATTCTAAGATCTCTCACTCCGTTCGAGATGACAGGTTGGAACACCTTTTTGTCACATTAAGCCACACTTGTCACCCTGAGCCACAGTTATTAGTGTAGAGCCATCTTTTATAGACAAACCACCAAAAATATGCTAGTTTAATCTAAAGGCATAATATGTTAAATTAAAATATATGTTTAAAAATCTAATTATTCGAATTATAACGAACTCACTTGCAATCTATATTGCGGCTGAGATTGTTCCTGGTTTTACTTTTTCAGAAAAAGACAGCTTTATTCCGCTGTTAACTGCGGGATTTATTCTCGGACTAATCAATTATTTTATCAAACCCGTGCTGAAACTAATCTCAGCTCCAATTATACTATTCACTCTTGGACTCTTTACAATTGTGATAAACATTGCTATGATTCTTTTGTTAGACCATTTCGTAGTTGCAATGACAATTGAAAGCTTGTCTGCAGCTTTTTGGGGAATGGTTGTGGTAAGCCTAGTTAACATTTTTATAGGAAATGCTTCAAAAAAATAAACAATATAATCTCAGAAAAACATGGATAAAACATTAGGTATCATACAAATAACAGTATCAATATTATTAATTCTCTCCATTCTACTCCAAAATAGAGGTTCAGGTCTTAGTGAGACTTTTGGTGGAACGGGAAATGCCTATCAGACAAAAAGAGGTTTTGATAAAATCCTTTTTACAATCACGGTTGTACTTGCAATATTATTCTTGAGTACATCGTTTTATGGTTTTCTACAAACTTAACCAAGACCAGAGAAATTAAGTCCTGTCTTGATTAGATTTAATTCAAAGAAACTAAAAAAATCTTGAACGGATTGAGAAGTTATTAGAGCTTAAAGATGAGTTCATAATAAATCTTAAATAAATATATAAAAGACCAAAAGACAAACTTCAAAAAAATAAGTAAAATTTTTCGTGTTTTAAACAAAAATGAAAAGAGAATAGTCTATTTTCTATTTCTTTTGATTATCTCATGTTCATTGTATCTCGGATTTTCCTATTATACCGAAAATACAGAAAAAAAACCTAGCTTTGGTGGAGAATATTCCGAAGGAATGGTTGGTCAACCAAGATTCATCAATCCAATTCTCTCTCAAACAAATGACATTGATTCGGATCTTTCTGCAATAATACATTCTAGTCTATTAAAACTTGATTCTAACGGAAACCTAATTAATGACTTGGCTCAAAGTTATGAAATTGCAGAAGATAAATTAAGCTATACCTTTGTTATCAAAAACAATGTAAAATGGCACGATGGTAGAGAATTAAGCGTTGATGATATTATTTATACTATAAAAACTATACAAAATCCAGCATACAACAGCCTCTTGAGAGCAAACTGGACTGGAGTAAGAGCGGAAAAAATTGATGATTATACAATCAAATTTAATCTGAAAACTTCTTATGCACCTTTTTTAAATAACCTTACGGTCGGAATATTACCGAAACATCTATTAGAAGATATTGGAGTTACAAACTATCTTCTTGCTGATTATCATCTCCGACCAATTGGTTCTGGACCGTTCAAATTCAATCAACTCACCAAGGATAAGGAAGGAAAAATTAGTTCAATTGAATTAGTCGCAAATAATTCTTATTATCTGCAGAAGCCTCTCATAAAAAAAATTACTTTCAAATTTTATAAAGACGAGGAGGAAGCTTTATCATCCTATAATCGTAAAGAAATAAAAGCAATCAACTATCTATCCCCCAAAAATATAGTTAAGCTTGCCGACCCTGAAACATCTAATATTAATCGATTAAATATTCCCAGATATTTAGCAATATTTTTTAATCAAACCAAAAACAAAGCTCTCTCTGATAAAACCGTCAGAATTGCACTTACAAAAGCGATTGATAAAAATCAGCTCATATCAAAAGTTCTTCATGGTGAAGGAATTCCATCTGAAACGCCAATTCCATCTCAATTACGAGGACACAACCCAGATGTAAAAAAATATGATTATGCTCTTGAAGAAGCAAAAAAATTACTAGAAGAAGCGGGTTGGGTTGATTCTGACGAAGATGGCATCAGAGAAAAAGATGATGTAAAAATCGAATTCACATTGGTGACACATAGCCAAGATGAATTTTCCCAAACAGCAAAATTAATTTCAGAGATGTGGAAAGAAATTGGTGCAAATGTTGAGGTAAAAAATGTTAAGACAAATGAACTCCGAGAAGATTATATAATTCCACGAGAATACGAGGCTCTTCTCTTTGCACAAATTCTCAATTACGACCCTGACCCCTTTGCCTTTTGGCATTCATCACAGAAAATAGAATCTGGTCTAAACTTCTCTTTATATGACAATATTGAGGTTGATATCATTCTTGAACAGGTTCGAGCTGAAATTGATAAAGAGGCTCGAGCTGAAAAATACAAAAAGTTTCAAGAATTAGTTATCGAAGATATTCCTGTAATCTTCTTGTTTAATCCCCAATATTTATATGTTCAACATAAGTCCGTTCAAGGAACAGGCTTAAACAACATCATCATTCCATCAGACAGATTTAACGGAATCGAAAACTGGTTTATCAAAACTGGAGTAGTTTGGAAGTAATATTATTTTAATACTACATTGTCATACTTAACTTGACTTAGTATTAATTCAATAACTTTCAACTACTTCAACCAAGCCTTTAACATCTGAAGTTTACTCTGAAAAGTGAAATAGGCGAGATATTATGGGATACAATAAGCCCAACAGCACACCGAAGGACAGTTTTTTTTAGAGAATATTGAAATTATTCTATTTAAATTTACAGGTTGCTCTCTGAACTCTAGACATTTAATGCTTTCGCTAATCTATCAAAAATTCAGGGTTGGCCAGCTGGCGATTCTAAAATGACAGATACTATAAACAATTTAACAATCCAATCCTATGCCAATAAAATTCAAATTAAATCTCAACAATTCAACTATTAATTCAAGTCTACAAGGATACGAAGAAAAACTTGAGAAAATAAAAAATGTTTTAACTCCTCGCTTTGCCAAATATACTCCAGATTTGGAGAAATTAAAAGTTTTGCGAGAAAAATATAAAGACAAGAAAAATATTATTGTGGAAGGAAATGGCGGAGCGATTTCCAATTTCCGCGGAATTTTCAGCGCATTAGGAGAAGTTTCTGAAAAAAATGTTTTTTTGTTAGATACGGAAGATCCAGATTACATCAGTGACCTGCGGAGAAAATGTCCTCAAGATGAAACACTTGTCATCTTGACCAGTAAGTCCGGAACAAGAATTCAAGTTTTGGCAAACTATTTCGCTTTTGCCGATTATCCCCTCTTGATTATCACTGAAGACAATAATGGAACTTTAAATCAAATCAGAAAGACAAAAAATATTGCAGTCTCCTTTTATCCGTCCGTTGAAATGACAGACCGCTTCACGGGCCTGACAGAATCAGCACTCACGACCGCGGAAATTGTGGGAATCGCAAGCGAAGACATGATAACTGGTGGAAAAGATATGTATACTTTGTGCTCTGCACAAACTGGTATCAAGGATAATCCAGCCTTGCAACTTGCTCTTGCTCTTGACAAACTTGAAAAAGTAGGATATACTGAACTTTTCTTATCAATCTATTCTAAAAAGCTATCTGGATTTTTTGAACTAATAGTCCAGCTTTTTCATGAAAGCGTCTGTAAAAATGAACTCGGACAAACAGTCTATGGCGGTGAAGCGCCAGAAAACCAGCACCACACTTTACAGAGATTTATTTCTGGCAGAAAAAATTCCGTTGGGCTGTTTTTGACAGTTGCGAATTTTTCCGACAAAGAAAGAAAAATTGAAGTTGAAAAAGACTTAAAAAATACAACCTGTCGAAATATAGAATTAAAAAACTTAGATAATATATCCCTCGCAGAAATCATCAAAGCCGAATTTCAAGGCACTTGGCAAGATGTCGTGGATAATAACATTCCCGCCATTAACTTTGAAATTGCAGAAATCTCGCCATATACAATTGGACAATTTATGGCATTTTTTCAATATGTCACATTCTATTCTGCCCTACTCAGAGGTGTAAATCCTTGTGACCAGCCGGGGGTGGAAAAGAGCAAAGAAAATATTTTTGGAATTATTGAGGAGATTGGAAAATAAAAAAATTTAAAACTTTCTTCCTATGACAAAAGATATTATTTTGTCATTTTGGGACTATTTTGACATTAGAAATATTTCTCCTGATACACAAAATATTCTAAACTAAATTTGTATTAATAAAGTTAATCCAGCCGGGATGGTGAAATTGGCAAACACGCAGCGTTCAGGTCGCTGTGGGAGAAATCCCTTGGAGGTTCAAGTCCTCTTTCCGGCACATCTTTTTAGAGGTCGTAAATCAAAAGTTGATTGTGCTTTATTTACCACCTTCAAATTTAATTAATAATAATCAAATCTAGAAAATTTAAAAAGCAATTTTTTATTATGACTAAAATATAAAGTTATCATAGTAGAAATCATTCTTTGAATAAGAAAAAGAAATTGAACATGCAATTTTCGATTTATCTTCGCAATATTCGACTAATAAAAATAGGGTTTTAGCATATTTAAAAAGCGACTTTCAAGTGACATAATGTCAAATCGCTTCCGCAAATAAAAATATGACTGAAACAAAATTAATTCAACTAAGCTTAAAACTAAATAATAAATATGTTACAAAAAAACGAAACAAACACTCAGTTCACAAAACATCCCTTGTTTTCTTCAAGGTCAGTAGCACCACAAAGAAAAACACAAACAAATTACGTACGAACAGTTTTGCCAAAGCGAAATCCCATGCCACACCCCATAAGAGCAGTATCGCAACAAAATAAAACTACAAAATTACGAGTTATCCCTCTTGGTGGACTAGAAGAAGTTGGCAGAAATATGACTCTTTTTGAATATGACGGAGACATTATTATCGTTGACATGGGACTTCAATTTCCAGAGGAAGACATGCCTGGAATTGATTATATAATTCCAAATATTAATTATCTCAAAGGAAGAGAAAAAGATATTAAAGGAGTTTTCATTACTCACGGACATATGGATCACA
>JAHYJV010000037.1 GCA_019428855.1 Patescibacteria group bacterium
ATGAAACTGACTTTACTTTTAGATCCCTCAGTCGCTACCACTCTTTCGGGATGACAGTGTATGGTGAGTTTTGGTGTTTGATAGGTTGGTTTTGATTTAATGTTTAATAGATTCTGAATTAAAATTCAGAATGACAGAGTTTTAGGTTTCTGTGTTAGAGGTTGTTTCGTGAGACTTCAGCCCTTCGACAAGCTCAGGGTGACAATTGTGGCTTAGGGTGACAAAAAGGTGTTTCAATCTTGTCATCTCGAACGGAGTGAGAGATCTTAGAATATGGGAAATGAAACTGGCTTTATTTTTAGACCCTTCCGTCGCTACCACTCTTTCGGGATGACAGTGTATGGTGAGTTTTGATGCTTGATAGGTTGGTTTTGCCGTAATGTCCAATAGATTCTCAATTTAATTCAGAATGACAGAGTTTTAGGTTTCTGTGTTAGAGGTTGTTTCGTGAGACTTCAGCCCTTCGACAAGCTCAGGGTGACAAGGTGGGAAGCTCAATGTGACAAGTATATTGAATTTCGTAATTATAAATAATTAAGCGAATTATTAAATGACACTTCAAAAATTAAAGGATAATAGTTCTGGATTTGCGGCAATTTTTGTTTTGCTTATATTGATGACA
Source organism: Patescibacteria group bacterium (assembly GCA_019428855.1). GTDB lineage: Bacteria > Patescibacteriota > Minisyncoccia > JAHIHE01 > JAGLIN01 > JAHYJV01. The sequence goes on from JAHYJV010000037.1 coordinate 623, forward strand.
CTGGCCTTGGCTGTCACTTATTCTTTGAGTGCAGTTATTAACACGAGAATTTCAATTAGTAGTATAATGTTGAAATCTGCTCAATCATATTATTCAGCAGAATCTGGAATTGAGGATGCTCTGTTGCGAGTAATGAAGGGGTATAATTATACGGCGATTAATGATTTTGTTTTAGTTGATTCTGATATTAACCAAACTATAACGCAAAATGGAAATATAACAACGATTGAATCATTATCATCGCATTTTAATCATCTGAGAAAAGTAAAAACCGAAATTACATTGTCATCAACCGTTGCTCAGTTTCACTATGGAGTGCAAGTTGGGGCAGGGGGACTGGAGATGGCTCAAACTGGTTCTACTATTCATGGAAATTTATATTCGGATGGTCCCGTGATTGAAGTTGGAAAAGGGAATGCAACTGTGACAGAAAGTCTTATTGTTTCTGGTTTTAATTCTCTTGATGGTATCACAGTAGGAGTTGATGCCTATGCGAATGCGATTGTTGATTCTGAAATTGGTGGTGATGCATATTATCAAACGATTTCAGGCTCTACTGTTGGTGGAACCTCTTATCCGGAATATCCCAATTCACCGGAATTGGGCATGCCATTTACAGATGCTGAAATTGATAGTTTTAAGGCAGATGCAGCCGCTTTTGGTACCTTAGATCCTAGCCTATGTAGCTTGTCTAGCGATACGACGATTAATGGCGGAAAGATTGTATGTCCTACTGGTTTTGATACAAATAATAATGATTTAATTCTCAATGGAACTTTATGGGTTGTAGGAGATGTCACTCTTGGAAGTGATATAATTTTGGGAAGTGGTTATGGAAAATCAAGCGGAATGATAATTGCTGATGACCCTCTTAACACTAGCACCAAAGGTAAAATTTTGATTAACAATGCGGTAAGAGTTTGTGGTTCAGCTGGATGTGGCTTTAATAACGATACATATATTATGTTACTTTCTACTCATTCTGGGATTGGGACTTCTTATGCGATTGATGTTAGAAATACTGCAGATGGTGCAATTACTTATTCTGCTCACGGGATAATTTTTCTAAAAAATAATGCCAATGTAAAGGAGGCGATCGCATATAAATTAGTTACATCAAATAATACAGATGTTTATTATGAAGATGGATTAGCTAATGTAAATTTCATTAGTGGACCTGGCAGGGGTTGGGTGGTGAATAGCTGGATTGAAATTGAATAATGGTGTATAATATAATTAGTTTTAGTATTAATTTTATTAAGTATAATTTTTATAAATGTTTGGAGCTAAAAAGAAAATTAATGCTTTTGGTTTGGATCTATCAGATAGGTCAATTAAGGTTGCACAGCTTCAAAGGGTTGGCGATAAAATGGATCTTTATTCGTACGGAAGACAGGATCTTGAAGAAGGTATTGTAAAAAATGGAGAAATATTAGATAGAAAAAAAGTAATCGATGCAATTAAAAAGACTGTCGATAGGGCGAGACCAAAACCGATTAAATCTAAATTTGTTGTTTATTCAATTCCAGAATCAAAAGGATTTATTAGAGTGATAAAAATTCCCTATACAGAAGAAAAAAACATTGAACAAGCGGTTAGATATGAAGCGGAGCAATTATTTCCAATAGATACTAATGAGTCTTATATTGACTGGCAAGTGATGAGTAATGATAATAAGGAAATGGATGTAATTGTTGCACTTGTTCCACGAATTCTAGTGGATTCTTATTCATCAGTTATAAGAGAGGTCGGCCTTGTGCCAATTGTGGCTGAGATTGAGTCAATCGCAATTACTAGGAGTTTAATTAATAAAAATCAATCAGAAAGACCAATTCTGGTTATTGATTTAGGAAAAGATAGAACAAGCTTTATAATATTTAAGAATCCGTCGGTGCAATTTACAGCTAGTATTCCTGTTTGTGGTGAAGAATTTATTACTGCAATTGCTAAAAATCTAAAAATTAATAAAGCATCAGCAGAAGATATTAAAAGGAGATGCGGACTAAAACTAGACGAAGAATGTAAAGAAGTGTTTAAATCGATTCAACCATCGCTACATGAGATGATAAATTATATTAATAAATTAACTTATTATTATAAAGAACATTTTACGGCAAGTGAAGATATTGCAAAGGTAATTATCTGTGGCGGTGAAGCAAAAATGATTGGTATAAGTTCATTTCTTTCGCTTCAGATTAAAAAGGAGATTGAAAAAGGTAATCCGTGGATAAATATTATAAAAACTGGAGAAAAAATAATTCCTCCAATATCACGAGATGATTCTTTGGTTTTTGTGACAGTTCTTGGACTTGCAATTCGTGCACTTGAGGAATTTTAAAATAAATTATATGATAAAAATTAATCTAATATCTTCATCTGACAAACTTGCTTTGAAATGGAAAAAAATTGATCGTTCAGTTGTGAATATTTTCATTGTTTTATTTTTTATTCAAATTATAGTTATTATTAATTTTTTATTTACTTTATACTTTCTTGATATTGAAAAAAAAAATATATCTGCTGGTATGGATATTCTTTATCTTAAATCTGAGGCAAAGGAGATAAGCTTAATTACAAAGCAAACCAGATTATTTGAGAATCAAATAAAAACATATGAGAGTCTAGAAGAGCTTCATCTAAATTGGTTGAATATTCTTGAAGATTTTATTAATATTGTTCCAGATGGAATTAAGATTGATAATATAAGTATAAAACCAATGGTTGAAACTTCAAAAACTCCCACTGTAAGAAGACCAATGCAAGTTATAGAAAATAAAAACTATGATAAATTACAAATAATTTTTATAGGGAAATCAAAGACAATGAAGGACTTGCTATTTTTTGAGGAAAATATGCAAAAGTCAGATATTTTTTCTGGTTTTTCAGTTAATCCTGGAAATTATGATAGTTCTGATTTTCGGTATAGTTTAACGAGAAATAACTAGAGAACGGGATAAAAGTTTTTGAGAGTTATAAATATTCTTATGAATAAAGCTGAAAAAAATTCATATTTGAAAGCATTAGTTATGATGGCGTTTTTTTTGTCGATGTTTTATATAAGTATGATATTTTTACCTAATATGATAAAGAACGAGGTCAGTGAATTAGTTGCAAAAAAAGATGAAGCAGCAAAATTGGAAGTTCAAAATAGGCAAATTGAGACGATTAAAGATAATTATCAGAAGCTTGAAAAAAATGTTGATGAAATATCAAGTACGATTATTAAATATTCAGAAATTTCAAATTTTATAACAGAAGTGAAAGATAATGTTGTAAAACAAACAGGAGTAGAATTGAATATGTCAAGTAGAGAAGTATATGATATTGCTGACTCATTAGCTTACATTGTGTATGATATTAATGTTCAGGGTGAGTTTAGTGAAATAATGTATTTTTTAGATTATATGGAACATCTTAAATATAGAAATGATATAGAAGATATAACTCTGTCAAACACTAGTGGCGATACCATAAATATGAGAGCAAATCTGAAGGTTTATATCTGGAAATAAAATAATATGAGCTATGAAAAAATTTCACATTAAATTTGACAGTGATAGTAAAAATAAATTGTTGCAAATTCTTATAAAATATAAAAGAATGTTTTTTATGATTTATTTTTTTGCAGTTCTTATTTTTTCTTTTCAAGTTATATACGAAGATGCTTTTGTAGAAATTAAATATAATGATTATGTTGAATCAGAAGACAAAGTTATTGCCAATTTAAAGTCTGCTAATCGTCTAAGTTTGAAACTAATCGAGGCAATAAAGCTCAGAAAACTTGATTTTATAGAAGCTAAGGGATATGAATATAATAATCCTTTTGTTTTGAAAAAAATAAAAGAAGTCGAGCCAGATATTATTGATGAGGTTGTTGGTGATGAAGAAATCATGACGGTTGATGTGAATATATTAATTGACAACAATGACAATAATTTTCAAACTATTGACCAGTATTAATATTCTTGCTAGCATTGAACAGTATTGAGATCTATCAGCCGACCTTCAAAACGGATTGATAGCGAGTTGATTTTGTAGTTAATTCTTTGTCCCCGTAGTTCAACGGATAGAACGGGAGCCTTCTAAGCTCTTGATGTGGGTTCGATTCCTGCCGGGGACACCATAAAGTGCATGAAGATGCTCTTTTTTTAATGTTTGCTATTAGTTAAAATTATGCTATAATTAGGTTATAATAAATGACATATTAATTAAATGTCTAAGAAGTTTGAGTTACAATCAAATAAAAAAATACCAAATAAGAAAAATTTTGAATTTAGATTTGATAATTTTCTGTTCAAAAATTGGAAAATAAAAAATAAAATCATATTTATTTTTTTTATTGTAGCAGTAATTTATAGTTTGGTCAGTGTCTATGTAATTAAGTTAAATGTTAGTAAAATTATTGAAGGTGGCACAAAGATGCATATTGTTCATAAGTTAATAATGCATCAAAAAGAATCGGAATTATTATTAAGAAATTATTACTTAGCTGAAGATAAATCTGCACTTTCTTTCGATGCAAGCAGGCGGAAAAAGGAGTTTGATAATCTTATATTAAATTATGAAGGCATGCAATCTGATAAAGAAGGCATTGCCATAGTTGTTAATTTAAAAAAGGGGTCTGATAATTATTTTAATTTGGCAGATAAGTTTATTAAATTGCATACTACTCGGATTGGAATAAGCGAGGACTTGAAAAAAGATTATCAACTCGAAAAAACATTAAGGTCTTCAATTCTTGACTATATGGCGAGAGCCAAGGACAGTGATGAATTAGAACTTTATTATATTTTAGCATATCAAAGTAAGGAATTTCTTTACCAGTATAAAGACCAATCTTATTTGGAAAAATGGAACGAAGCATTTAATAATATTGAAAATAAAAATAAAGAGATTGTACCTGGAATTATTATTGATGAGTATGGTTTGCTTTTAGATAAATTGGGACAATTTATATTAGAATCAGAATCTATCAACAATCAAGAAATTGAATTATTATCTCAAGTAGGAGAATTAGAGAAATTAATTTCTCAATTACAAAATCAATCAGAAAAAATTAATGAGAGAAATACTGATATATTTATTCAAGATTTAATCATATTCGGTTTTGTTTTGTTATTTTTTACTTCTATACTAATCATTTTGCTAGGATATGTAGTTGCCTATTATATATCAAATCCGATTAATAAGATTTTAAAATTTGCAGAAAAAATTGGTAATGATGATTTTCAAGAAAAAATTAAAGTTAATTCGAATGATGAAATTGGTAAAATGGCAGAAGTACTGAATCGTGCATTAGATAAAATTCAAGAGGCAAGGCAAGTTCTTGAGATAAAAGTTAAAGCTCGAACGAAAAGATTACAGGATTTGGCAATAGAATTAGATGACAAAGTTAATGATAGAACGGCAAAAATTAAAGAAAAGGTCATAGAATTAGAGAGATTTAATAATCTGGCAGTTAATAGAGAGTTAAAAATGATTGAACTTAAAAATGAGATAAAAGAATTAAAGCGAGGAATTTGTACAATTGATAAATATGATTTAAATCAAGAAGATCGGAATATACCACAAAATTGCTGGGAATATTGGGATTGTAAGAAGTATATACGAGAAAATTGTGAGGCATATAAAACTGACTCTGGAAAAGAATGTTGGCTCGTGGCCGCGGGTCACTGTCCTCGTTCAAAAGAAAGAGGTGTAAAAGATTGTCAGGATTGCAGATGGTATAAAATAAATAATAAAATAATTAATAATAATAAAACAATATGAGTACAAAAGCAACAGTAGGATTTAGCCAAGATGCTAATGCAAAAAAAGCGGGTAATGGTGCATGCAGTGCTGCACTAGAAAATTTAAAAAATGCAAAATTATTAATTGTATTTGCATCGTCAAGTTATAATCAAGAGGAGCTCGTTTCTGCTATAAAAGAGATTGGCGGTGATATTCCCATGATTGGATGCAGTACTGCGGGAGAAATAACAGATAGTGGAATTCATAAAGACAGTGTTGCTATCATGGCAATTGAAAGTGACGAAATTAATTTCATAGCTGCCGATGGTGGTAGTATAAATTCAAATCCTTTAGGGGCTGGAGCAAGGCTAGCAAAAGAAATTATTAAAAAAGCAGGGGGAGTTGGTGTTGATGCCGTTTTAATGCTTGTTGATGTTTTAAGTGGAAATGGGGCTGATGCTGTGCGCGGTGTACGCAGCGTAACAGGAGATGATATGTTAATTATCGGAGGTGCTGCGGGAGATAATTTTGAATTTAAGCAGACAACTCAATATTGCAACAATCAAGCATTACCATCTTCAATTGTCGGTGCGGGGATAGTTGGTAGTAAAGTTGTTGCTGTTGGCGTGAAGCATGGATGGGTGCCAATTGGAACTGTCATGGAAATAACTAAATCTGAGGGAGCGGTTTTACAGGAAATTAACGGAAAACCGGCTATTTATATTTATGAGGAATATTTCGGAAAAAAGGCGGAAGAGTTGAGGGAAGAGCCTTTGGCTAAAATGGCCATAACATATCCATTAGGCATTTTTATAGAAGGAAGTAAAGAAATGCTTATTAGAGACGCAATTACAGTTGATGAAAATGGAGCAATGACATGTGCCGCTGAAGTCCCAGTTGGTTCAAAAGTAAGACTTATGATTGGCAATAAAGAAGAAGCAATCAAAGCGGCAAAAGAGGCCGCAGAAAAGGCACTTAGTGGTTTGGAAGGAAAGGAGCCAGCTGCGGCGGTAATATTTAATTGTATAGCGAGACAAAAATTATTTGGCAGACACGCAAATGATGAAATTGAAGCAATTAAGTCAGTGTTAGGGAAAGATGTACCAATTATTGGATTTTATACCTATGGTGAAATCGCTCCATTTAATGAAGCGAATGTCCTTTCGTGCAGATTTCACAATGAGACAGTCGTGGTGATGGTTATTGCAAAATAATGATTACGACTAATTTATTATTTACTTTGAATTACGAAATGAGCATTTCTTTTTTTGTCATCCCGAAAGAGCGATAGCGACGGAGGGATCTAAAAATGAATTTAGTTTCATTTTCTATATTCTAAGATCTCTCACTTCGTTCGAGATGACAATAAAACAGCATACTCTGTCATTCTGAATTTAATTCAGAATCTATTAGACATTACAGCAAAACCAACCTATCAAACACCAAAACTCACCATACACTGTCATCCCGAAAGAGCGATAGCGACGGAGGGATCTAAAAATAAAGCCAGTTTCATTTCCCCTATTCTAAGATCTCTCACTTCGTTCGAGATGACAGGTTGGAACACCTTTTTGTCACCCTGAGCCACACTTGTCACCCTGAGCTTGTCGAAGGGTTGAAGTCTCAAAAAACAACCTCTGACACAAAAACT
>JAHYJV010000005.1 GCA_019428855.1 Patescibacteria group bacterium
AGTCTTCTTTTTGTGAACGACCAGAATGATTCAATGCCCTTGATGTGGGTTTCCTTCTTCTTTGAAAAATCATTGTAAGAATGTTTCACTTTATAATGCTTATCATATCCAACATCTACCAGTCCATAACAGCCTCTTTATCCGTCCGTATAGATAACACTGTTTGCCTCTATTTTACCTAAAATTAACCTGCATTAAGATCAAGTGGAAAACACTCAACTGTTTTTTTTATATTGTAGTTTGATATTTTGGCTTTGTTTACTATCATACTCCTATTTTAACATAGTTTCTGATGGTCTAGAGCCAAATTATATATTGGGAGTTTACTTTCAAGAGTATAAATTGTTGGCAAGAAAGAATTACAAACTGAAATCTGTTCTTCAAAAATTTTTTGTAAATATTCAAATTAACCTGCATTATACTAAATTATTTTCTGAAGTTTACTTCCTTCGGCCATCGCTCAAGGCAGTTTCTGCCTATCCCTTATCCCAAAAGAGGAAATAAATGAAAAAATAAGCATGCTCAAAATAAGATTCTTTCAAACATAACATTTTTAGAAAATCACTAAATCCCATTCACCGAATAATTGAAAAAATCATTCCATAATGATGAGAACCAGTGTCAATTCTTCCAGTAATTTTCAGACCATTTCTGATTGCTAATTTCTTAATATCATCCTCACTCAAACAGTGCTCAAATTTTGGTCCCAACGGAATTTTATCTGGTATCCAATCAATAATAACCACTCGACCATTATTTTTTAATATTCTTTTTGATTCAGAAATAACAGAATCATAATCATTACATTGAAATAAGATATTTGCCAAAATAACCATATCAACACTTTCGTCATTGATTTTTGATCCACCAAAGATTTCAATATTACCTCGAATAATCTCAATATTCGTGAGATTGTATAATTTTGCTTTGCTAAAAACCGAATTCAGTGCACTGTCTAGAACATCAATCGCATAAACTTTTCCACTATTATTTACAATTTTTGCAACTTGTAAAGTAAAATAACCTGCACCACAGCCAAAATCAGCTACAACCATACCTCGTTGAATATTTAATTCTTTGATAATTTTATCAGGATTTAAAAAACCACCGCTACCGACTTTCCTCATCTCTTCTGAGTTGTTTTGGTTGTAAATCATATTTTTGTTTTTAGTTATTTTTAGTTATTTTCCTATCTCAATAAGTTTATTCTTTTTTTTGTTTTCCATTATCGTGAAGTCCATATATTTTTCTGATTACTTTTAATCCTACTAAATCACAATAATTTCCATTGCTTGCAGGCATTTTTTAGCACTTCTTTTTTCATCTTCAAACCATTTGCATTTGTTGTTTCTATCTAGTTTTACATTTTGCCCAAAATTTTCTGAAGTAAGTAGTACTACTGTTTTCTTCGTTAGTTTTCCAGGAAAATAAAACGACAATGTTCTGTCAAAAAAATTCTTCATCAATCCACTGACATTTGCAAAATATGTTAAACTTCTAAAACGATTAAGTCTGCTTTCTCAAGCTTCTGGGATAGCATTTGCATATCATCTAAAAAAATGCATTTATTTTTTTGTAGCAGTCTCTGCAATCATTGCAAGGATCTATTTTCAATTTTGCAGGTTTTATTATTTCAAATGACTACTTCATTGTTTCCAGTAATGTTTTCAACATATAGTATGTATTTTTCCTTCTGGTACTTCCAGATATGACGATAATCTTCATTTTTTATTAATTTAAATGTATTTATTTATAGAAACAAACTTCATAAGTATTAACAAAAATATGAAGAATATTTTTATCAAACAATCGCAACAGAAGAAATTTTATCTCCATCTTTCATCTTCATAATTCGAGTTCCTTGAGTTGCACGACCAGATTTTGCAATCTTCGAGAAAGGAATTCGGATAACCTGACCTCTTTTAGATATTATTAAAACATCGCCCTTAAGTTGACTTTCAATTATAACTTTTGAATTAGTTAGCAATCCAGTTTTTATACCAACAATTGCGGTTTTAATTCCGCTACCTCCTCGATGCTGAACTTTATAGTTTTTCAAATCGCTCAATTTTCCAAAACCATTTTCGGATATGGTAAAGATGTATTTGGTTTCACTCTTTAAGTCACTAACAACATCCATACTGATTACATTGCTTAATTTTTTTAGTTTAATGGCATTTACACCAGAGGCTGATCTTCCCATTGATCTAATATCTTTTTCTTTAAATCGAATTGATTGACCAGAAGATACCGCTATCATCACATCATTTGAGCCATTACTAGCTCTGACCCATCTCAGCTCATCACCACTTTTTAATTTAATCGCGATTAGTCCTGATCTTCTGACATTTGAAAATTCTTCAATATCTGTTTTCTTTATTATACCATTTTTTGTCGCCATGACCAGAAACTTCACATCATCCTTTTTATTAAGTGAAATTACCGCAGTGACAGCTTCTTCTTGTGCAAGTTGTAAGAAATTTACCAGTGCTTGACCCTTGGCAGTCCTCGTTGTTTGTGGAATCTCATAGGCTTTGGTTTGAAACACTCTGCCCAGATTTGTAAAAAACAACAAATTATTATGAGTATTTGTCATAAAGAAATGAGCGACAACATCTTCTTCCTTCATCAAGGCTCCCATCACTCCTTTGCCTCCACGATTTTGCACATGATATGTTTGTGAATCCATTCTCTTTATATATCCTTCTCGTGTCAGAGATATAATCACATCTTCACTGGGAATCAAATCTTCTTGAGAAAATTCTCCAATAGCATTTTTATATATTTTTGTTCTTCGCTCGCCACCAAATTTTTTCTCTGCCTCACCCAATTCATCTTTTATAATTCCTCTTATTCTTGCCCTACTGCTCAAAATTGCTTCCAAACTTTTAATCAGTTTTCTCTTTTCCTCAAGCTCGTCCTTAATCTTTTTAACTTCGAGGCCAGCAAGAGTTTGAAGTCTCATTTCCAAAATAGCAGCTGCCTGACGGTCACTGAGTTTGAATTTTTTCATCAAATCAATATGAGCAATTTCTTTTGTAGGAGCTTTCTTAATTGTTTTGATAACCGCATCAATATTATCAAGTGCAATATTTAATCCTTCTAAAATATGTGCTCTTTCTTTTGCTTTATCTAATTCAAACTGTGTTCTTCTTTTAATCACTAATTCCCGATGCACTATATAATATTCTAAGATCATTTTCAAATTCAAAACTCTCGGTTGAATGCCATCAACCAAAGCTAACATATTGTAATGGAATGATTTTTGTAAGTCTGTTAACTTATAAAGAAGGTTTAATACTTTTTTAGGATAAGCATCATTTTTCAAATCAATCACGACGCGGACACCGTTTCTGTCTGACTCGTCTCTAATATCTCTAATTCCATCTATTTTTTTAGTTTTAACAAGATCGGCCATCTTCTCAATCAAATTTGATTTATTAACCTGATAAATCATTTCTGAAACAATAATTTGAAATTTTCCTTTGTTATTTTCAACAATATCTACTTTCGCTCTTAAATCAATTCTTCCACGCCCCGTGGAGTAAGCATTGAGAATATCCTTTTGTCCATAAATAATTCCTCCAGTTGGAAAATCTGGACCTTTCACAAATTTGAGCAAATCGTCAATTGTAGCTTCAGGGTTATCAATCAGATAAATCGTGGCCTGCACAATTTCCGTTAAATTATGAGGAGGAATATTAGTAGCCATTCCAACGGCAATTCCCATGGCACCATTTAATAATAGTTGCGGAATTCTGCCTGGAAGAACTGAAGGTTCTTGTCGACTCTTGTCATAATTATCAACAAAATCAACTGTGTTTTTTTCGATATCAGCTAATAACTCTTCGGCAATATATTGCAACTTACATTCTGTATATCTCATAGCTGCGGCACTATCCCCATCCATGGAGCCGAAATTTCCTTGACCATTTATCAAAGGATATCTCATTGAAAAATCCTGAGCCATTCGGACTAATGATTCATAAACAGCACTATCTCCATGTGGGTGATATTTACCCAAAACTTCACCTACTACTGTGGCCGATTTTTTAAATTTAGCCTGCGGTCGCAAACCTACATCATGCATGGCATATAAAATTCGGCGATGCACCGGCTTTAAACCGTCTCTCACATCAGGTAGTGCACGAGAAACGATAACACTCATCGCATAATCTAGATAACACTCTTTCATCTCATCAACAATTGGCTTGTTATCAATTTTTCCAAAATTTCCTCTTTTTTCAATATTTTCTCCTTTATCTTTATTTTTCATACAGAATACTAGTTACTTTAAATTAAGTTTTGAAATATTTATATCGCACCTGAAAAGCAGAATTTAATCTATAATTCTTTATTCCTTACCATCAACTTACACCCTCAAGAACATGCTCTGAGAGACAGTCAAATGAAAGGAACTTGCAAAATATGAAAAAATTATTTTATCAATGAAAATCAGTAGAGCTCATATCAGAACGACAAAAAGTGTGTTTCAAAAGGTTTCTACAATAATTTCCAGTTATCAAGCGATAATTTATAAAAAAAATCTATCCAACGCAAGAAAATCCTATAAAATTATCGAAGAGATCACATCTCCATTTTCAGCATTAATAAAATAATAATAATTCTTCATAAATGAAAGAGAGCGTAGGTTTATTTTCCATGCTAAATAAAAATATTTTTTTTCTTTATGCAATTCATTATAAACCACGAGCTCAGAATTTATTATCTCCAAATTATCATCGTCTAAATCAATTCTGATCTTATTAAACAGTCCTTCCTCGTTTATTTTTGGTTCAGTTTCAATATCAATGTCCATCACATAATTTATATCAGAATCAATAACCATCATATTTTCATCTGAAATTTTCAAGTATATATTACTTTCATGAAAAGGAATATTATTATATAGCTGAAGATAATTTACAAACCAAATATTATCAATTTTTTCTACAGAGCTAATTGCAATATTTTCTAAACTATCCTCAGTTAACAAATCATTATCTTTTATATAGTTATTGGCAATCACAATGACTTGTTCCTTGGTTATCTGAGACCGAATCAATTCAGAATCTTTTTTAAATTCCTCAAAAATGTCACCAACTTTGGAAAATTGATCCTGAAATTCGGACATTCTCTGAAAATCAGAGGTAACATCTTTTTTTAAGCCTCGAAAGCTCAAAAACCAAATCCCAAGCACAATAATCATACAAAAAACAGCCATCATCCAAACAGTTCTATTTTTTTTATCCTCCGGCTGATTTTGGAGTTTCTGGAGAGAATTTTTTATTTTTTCTTTCATTCAAATTTAATTCTATTATTTTCTATTTTCCAACAGGTTTAAAAACAATTACCTTCGCATCTTCTTGCGGAAGATCTTTTTTCCGAATACTAAACTTCTCCATAATATCTTTGCTTGAAATCCCGTGTTCCTTGCAAAATTTTTCATTATCATCCAGCTTCTTTAAATCACCAGTAACACCCGGTAGCTTATAGTGCATCGGGATAATTATTCTCGGATCAATTTGACTAATGATATTGCTAGCACTGTTCCAGTCAATCGTGAAAACTCCACCAATCGGAATAAACAAAATATCAATTTTACCAATTTTTTCTAATTGATTGTTAGATAAGAATTCTTGACCTAAATCTCCAAGATGACAGATGTTAATATCTTCCATTTCAATCACATATATTATATTAAAGCCTCTGTCAACTCCTTTTTGATTATCATGACAAGCTTCAATCCCTCGAATAAAAACTTTTTTAATTTCAAACTCTCCTTCACTGTCAATGACAAAAGGCTCTCCTTTGATTATTTTATAATTATTATGATCATAATGATCATGGCTAATGGTTATTATGTCTGCTGAACCAAAAGGAGGTCGTAACCCAATTTTCTTATCAAAAGGATCTAAAATCAATGAAACATCTTTTGACTGCAATTTGAAACAACTCTGTCCATACCATGTAATATTCATATTTAATATCTTAGCATTTAAACATTGAAACTTTTTCGCATAAAAAAAATTCACCCGTCAGCTAGAAGTTATCACATTTATATTTTAGCATATGTTAGACCCTTTGACAACATTAATATATTAGATTATAATGTTTATACATTTAGTCTTTGACAAAAACTCAGTTATTTCGTAAATGACTGTTTTTATTTGCTAGGGCTAAAAATCCAAAAAGAAAGGAGAAATCACAATGACTACTTCAACAAAAAATATTGATATGGAATCTTTATTAAACGATAAAGAAGCTCCTAAATTGCCTAATACGGGAGATGTTATTGACGGAAACATCATCGAAGTGGGAAGTAGCGTTATATATGTAGACCTGGGACCTATTGGCACTGGGGCTATTTATGGTTACGGTAAATTTGCTGGATTGTCAATTTTTAAGGAAATGAAGCCTGGTAGTCCAATTGCAGCAACAGTAGTTGATATCGAAAATGAAGATGGTTATGTCGAAATGACCATGAAACAAACAAGTTTTGACATGGTTTGGAAAGAACTTGAGAAGAAAATGAACGATAAGGAAATTCTGACAACCAAAATCCTAGAAGCAAACAAGGGTGGACTTATGGTAAAAATCAATGGTATTATTGGATTTCTTCCTGCGTCTCAACTTTCAAGCGATAACTACCCCAGGGTAGGCGATGGCGATAAAAATAAAATTTTATCGTTATTAATGCAACTTGTTAGTAAAGATATGCAGGTAAGAATAATCAGCCTTGATAAAGATGAAGGGAAGCTCGTAGTTAGTGAAAAAGCAACCAGAAAAGAAGAAGAGAAAGAAAAAGTTTCACTACTCGAAGTTGGCAACATTATTGAAGGTGAGATTAGCGGAATAGTTGATTTTGGGGCATTTGTTAAATTCGACAACGATCTCGAAGGTTTAGTTCATATTTCTGAGTTAGCATGGAAATTGATTGATGACCCCAGAAAATTGTTTAATGTTGGTCAAAAAGTCAAATGTAAAATCATCGGCATTGACGATTCTAGAATTTCATTAAGTATTAAAGCACTGGAAAAAGATCCTTGGCAAGAAGTTGACAAGAAATATAAAATAGGACAAAAAGTAAAAGGTGAAGTTACGAAAGTTAACCCCTTTGGTGCCTTTGTTCAATTAGATGAAGACATCCATGGACTAGCTCATATTTCAAAACTAGCTGAAGAAAGCGAAATTGAAGTACTTGAAGCTGGAAAAACATATGATTTTGAAATTATTTCTATTGAAGCCTCAGATCATCGTCTTGGACTTCGCCCATTTAGCGAAAAAATCAAGAAAGAAGTAAAAACAAAGAAGACTATGAAAGTAAAAGATGAAAAGGATGTGGAAAAGAAGCAAGACGCGACCGAAAAAGATGTGGAAAATGAATAATATGCACAAATGTGGATAACTTGTGGATAATCAAAATAAAAATAGCCTATGAATATTGAATATTCATAGGCTATTTTTTATTAATTTCGGTTATTTATTGCCTTATTATAGCTGTTATATCAAAGGCTTGACCGAGTTCTTTTTTCATGCTATACTACAGGTACAAGTGAAGGAAGTTCTTTAAAAACACAGCTTCAAAACCAAACGCCAAGAGAAGACTGATTATAATAACACGATTAGTTTGTACTTAGCCTTCTCTTTGCTGTTTTAAGCGATTTCCCGCTATAATTTTATAAAAAATAAAAATAAAAAAAATAAAAAAACAAATAAGGGAATGAACGCTAAAATGGTTTCGAGGAAAAATGATTCTTTAAAAATATAAAGAATTAAAACGATCTTTGTTTTTACTGGTTATGCGTTGCTCGTGTCTATTTGTAGCATTAATATGTAGTGTACAAATATCCACGAGTAACATTAGTTATTTTTTTCACCCTTAAATAATTTCATAACCCTAATAAAGATTGTTAAAAGGCCATGAGCCATATAATCTATTATTTGGGCACTATTGGCCTTTTAAAATGTCCAAATTCTGTTTTATCATATATTTTTTTAGACACCAACGCTTCAACTAATCTCCACCTTCCGAAATGGAGATTTTTACATATATAAAGAATAGTAACATATTAAGGGACGGTCTTTGGGCATTTTATATCGCAAAAGCCAAAAAAAAGCTTCAGCAATACTATTAAGTTATAACCTCAAAGAACTGCTCTTATAGTTTGGAATATTAAAAATAACTCTTCTACCTCAAAAATTAATTATAAAAACGCATACCACAATAAAATGGAAGAAAGAAACCGCTCTTAACTAGGAATTGATGATTGATAAAATTTTTTTGAAATTAAGAAAGATTTTTCGGCTCCTTTTGTCGCTCGGGATGACAGTTGGTTTTATGGGCAAGGGATCTACACTAGAGATATAAGTTTACGGTTTTGGAGTTTAAAGTGAAACAAAGTGTAGACCTATGAAAATGACGCAATGTTCAACTGCGGTAAAATTCCGCTCTTGCTACATTTAAAACTCCTAAAAATATACGAGGATGCTCTGCATCTTGCAGAAAATCTTCATAATGCAAATACGCGAACTTAACCAAATGCCCTACAAGGCATGGAGCATACTCGTTCAGATGAATAAATCTTCGTAAACCATTTCCATACTCTAATAAGTTAATCAAAATGTCCAAATAGGACATTTCTATTTCACCTTTATAAATTTCGCCTTTATATTGCCACAAATTAGAAATTATGATATTATACAAGTATAATTGAGATGGATTTTTTATGTGAAATAAATTCTAAACTAAAAAAAATGAAAGAGAAGAATAATGAGAAATTAAGAAATATTAAACTTAAATTAATTGAGAAAAAAAAGTCTATCATTGCTCAATTACAGAAATTTTCCAAAAAGGATAAAAATATCAAAGACGAATATCAAACAAATTTTCCTCATCTTGGAGATCATCAGGATGAAAATGCCGTGGAAGTTTCCGACTACACAAGCCAGCTTTCTGTTGAGCACGATTTAGAAAGCGAACTTAGGAATATTGAAGGTGCTTTGAAAAAAACTTCCGCAAATACTTACGGAGTATGTTCTGCTTGTGGCGAAAAAATAAATCCGAAGAGATTAGAAGTTATGCCTGAAGCAACATTATGCGTTAAATGTTCTGAGATGAAAAAGTAAACTCTATAAATGAAATTGATATCAAACAGCAAACAGTACAGATTATTTTTGTTTATCTTCACTTTTGCTGTTTTGTTTATGGACCAAACATTTAAATATATTTTCACGAACGACTTTTCCGTTGGCAATTCATACAGAAATCATAATTATTTTTGGGGACTACCTCAAATTTATTTTTTATTTACTCTCGTTTTTTTGATAATTTTTTTCTTAATTAAACAAAATTATCTGCGTTTGTTTTTTAAAAAATCTAATCTCGGCTTTCTACTACTGCTTGCCGGAATAATTAGTAACAGTATTGATGTCATCTTCAAAGGATATATCACGGACTATATTTCTTTTTACAATTTATTTTCCTTTAATGTGGCAGATATGGCAATCATCTCGGGGGCTTTTTTGCTGAGCTGGAAAATTTTGCAAAAGTAAGATAGAATAGAAATATAAACTAACTTCTCATTATGTCTATTAAATCAATTATAATAATCTTATTTATTTTTATTATAATCCTTTTTGCAGGATATATTCTCGTGAAAGCATATCCTGCTTTTACGACACCCTATTCACATATTCAAAATGACAAACCCCTTAAAGTCACATTGGAATATTGGGGTCTTTGGGATAATTCTGATGATTGGCACGAAATTATGAACAAGTTTGAAAATAAAACTTTCCAACTTAATGGTAAAAATATTATTGTTTCCGTAAATTATACCAAAAAAGATTATACCTCCTACCAAGAAGAATTAGAAGAAGCTAAAAAAAGAAAAATTGGTCCAAACATCTTTGTGATAAATAACTATTGGTTAACAAATTATATTGAGGAAATTGAACCATTAAGCAATAACCATGCCATTACACAAGAATATTCCCTTTTAAGCTATAACAACATCTCAACTGTCTTTCCACCAATGGCGATTGCTGATGTTGTATATCAAGAACTAGTTTATTCAATTCCCTTATATTCAGATTCGTTAGCATTATATTACAACAAAGATTTATTTGAAAAAGCGATGATAGAACATCCACCAAAAAGCTGGAAAGAACTCAAAAAATATGTTAAAAAACTTACAGCCCTTGATAAAGATGACAAGATTTCACACTTTGGGATATCATTAGGAACAGGGACAAATATCAGTCGTTCATCTGATATTATTTCTTTGCTCATAATGCAAGGTGGGGGACAAGTGATTAGTGCGAGTGGTGAGGTAGATATCAATAAGAATCTTGAAATAAAAACCTTAAATGGAACCGAAAATAGATTTCCTGGGAGAAATGCAATCGAATTCTACACGGAATTCTCAAATCCCCAAAAAGAAATCTATTCCTGGAACAATGAACAGTCCAATGCAGTTGAAAATTTTGCCAACGGAAACTTGGCCATGATGATTGGCTATAATTATCATGCAAATAATTTGCTGGCAATTAATCCTGAGTTGAATTACGGAATATCTCCAATGCCACAATTGGAAAATTCAACTGAAGTTAACTTTTCAAATACTTGGCTACCAGTAGTTTCCAAAGCTAATTATTGTCAAGTAGAACCGATTGAATTTGCAAGTGAGATTGATTGTGCGAAACTTTCTTGGAGCTTCCTCAGTTTTGCTAGCCAAAAAGATAATGCAAAAATATATTTAGAATCAACAGGGAAAGCTGCTGCTCGCAAAGATTTAATCACAGAACAAATTAGCCTTAATAATAATCTCAGTGCTTTCGCATCTCAAGTAGAAAGTTCTGTTTCTTATAATAAATTCAGTGATAAAATTGATAATATTTTAGTTGAGATGCTGGACGAAATAAATTTAGATCGAGAAAATATTGAGAAAATAATTGATGAAGCGGTGAAAAAAATTGAGGCATTGAAATAGCTCTAATAAATTATATTATCACCCAATATAAGGACAAAAAACTTATTGAATTTAACATAAATACTTTATGACGCAACTTATCACATTTACAGATGGGGGATCACGAGGAAACCCTGGACCAGCTGCCTGCGGAGCAGTTATCAAAAATGAAATTGGAGAAATACTTCTTCAGTGTTCAAAATATATTGGCGAAGCAACCAATAATCAAGCAGAATATGGTGCCTTGATTTTAGTATTGGAAAAATTGCAAAAAATCTACAAAGACGAAAATAAAAAAATAGATCTAAAATGTTATCTTGATAGTGAGCTAGTGGTCAAACAATTAAAAAAAGAATATCGAATGAAAAATGAGGGACTTAAACCACTCTATTTTCAGGTTTGCGATTTAATCCTTAACTTTAATTCTGTAAAATTTTTCCACATACCACGTGAAGAGAATAAACTAGCAGATAAATTAGTGAATATTGAGTTGGACAAGAGGAGATAGATAATTTATATATCAATTTTGAGGGAAGGATAGAATTTCGTGCTTATGCTTTAAATCATATATGAAATCTTTTTTGACTTTGTCATTCTGAACTTGATTCAGGGTCTATTAAACCATACACCCTGTCTTCTCTGATTTATTACTATCGTTCTTCTACAGTGCAAACATCATCATTCTTTCCTATTCATTAAATCAAGCATATTTTCGATTTATGAAAATACCCAGCGATTTATGGAATTGATTAATTGTTATATATAAAAGATTCTGAATCAAGTTCAGAATGACATCCGTTTTCAAAAAATAAAAAGAGATAATTCTAGTTGGAATGCCTCTCTGCTTTTTCACCTTTGGCTTTTGACATAAAAACAATAAATATAATTATGCAAATAGCAAGCGCGACGATGTTAGCCAGCATTGTATTTACTAAATTAATCCAAATATTTAATATTTCAAACCCTGTAACAGCAAGGATTAAAGAGACGCTTATTCGCAAAACTAATACTTAAACTACAATATTCATAGCATT
Organism: Patescibacteria group bacterium; assembly: GCA_019428855.1. Lineage (GTDB taxonomy): Bacteria > Patescibacteriota > Minisyncoccia > JAHIHE01 > JAGLIN01 > JAHYJV01. The sequence continues at coordinate 12,008 of JAHYJV010000005.1, forward strand.
CCCTTCTCTCACATATACATTTACATGCTAAATTAAACCTACCAAATAAATCTTTTTTGTTAGTCCTAATTATCTTATAATGAAAATTGCCTTGGTTCATGATTATCTCGTTCAATATGGAGGGGCTGAAAGAGTCCTTGAAGCTTTTACGGAAATTTTTCCAAAAGCTCCAATTTTTACGATGGTTTATGACAAGAAATTAATGGGTGGTGCTTTTGAAGATAAAAAAATTAGAACTTCTTTTTTGCAAAAGATTCCTTTTATCGGATCTCATCATCGACTTTTTCCACTTTTGATGCCCATGGCTATCGAGCAGTTTGACTTGTCTGAATTTGATGTTGTGCTTTCGGATTCGAACAGTTATGCCAAGGGAATTATCACTAATCCTGATACACTACACATCACCTATTGCCACACGCCAATGAGATATGCTTGGGATGATTGCCATAAATATTTGCGCGAGTTTAAATATTCCAAACTCACCAAAAAAATTGTCCCTTTTGCGATGAATTATATTCGGCTTTGGGATAAAATTTCTGCAGATAGACCAGATCATTATATTGCCAATTCCAATTTTGTCGCCATGCGAATCAAAAAGTATTATCACAAAGACTCCGTTGTAATTAATCCTCCAGTGAATATAGGCAAATTTCATATTTCAGATGATGTTGGAGATTATTATTTAATGACAGGACGAGCACTCCCTTATAAAAGATTTGATATAGCTATCAAAGCATTTAATAAATTGGGTTTGCCTTTGAAAATTATTGGCAAGGGTCCTGAAATTGATAAGCTGAAAAAAATTGCCAAAAGCAATGTCGAATTTCTAGGATATCTAGATGACAATATAACAAGCGAATATTTTTCAAAGTGCAAAGCTTTTATCTTTCCTCCTGAAGAAGATTTTGGAATCACACCATTAGAGGCAATGGCATCAGGAAAGCCAGTAATTGCGTTTGGAGGTGGGGGAGCACTGGAAACTGTAGTTGAAAATCAAACTGGATTATTTTTTTCTGAACAAACGGCTGAATCGATTATAGAAGTAGTAAAAAATTTTGATAGTAAAAAATTTAATTCAAAAGAGATTCGAGATCATGCCATGAAATTTGATAAAGAAATATTTAAAATTAAAATTAAAGACTTTATTGATAAGCAATATAAAGATTTTATCATATAAAGTATTAAAACAATACTGAGCAATAATATATTTGTCAATTCAGACGACGAGATGATTTGAAAAATCCAGCTTAATTTCATATTTATTTTTCTTACAACTATACGAAATGCAAGCGTCATCTCCGTTCTGTTCGCTCGGAAAAATACTATTCACTCATACTAAAATATGAATTTATTTCTATCGTTCCTTTATTTACAAGGACATCTACTTTTTATCAGATAATACATCAAAATATTTAAATAATTAAAACTTAAATTTATGGAACTAAAAGCTTACATCAAAATTATTAAAAAAGATTACAAATTAATATTTGCCGTCGCTTTTGTAGTGGCATTTTCAACTTTTATATTTTTATCTTTACAGCCAACCAGATATGAAACATCTCTTTCGCTACTTTTAAGTAAAGACAAGTCTCAGCAAACTGACGATTTTAAATATGATGGCTATTATGCCCTGAAGGCAAGTGAAACTCTAGCGGATTCAATTACTCAATGGGCAAAAAGCCCTGAACTAGTTAATGCAGTTTATCAAAAAGCAGAAGTTGACGGTGGATTTCAAAATTTAAAAAGTTATTCAAAAAAGTTTTCTGCCAAAAAAATGTCTCCTCAATTTGTCGAGGTGAAATTTGAAACGAAAAACATTAAAGAAGCAGAGAAGATTTCTGTGGCGATTATTGCAGAAATGAATAATAAAGTGCAAAAAATCGAAGAAGATAGTAATGGAGAGATTGCTTTTTTGATAAGTAACAAGAATCCGATAATAATTCAAAAGCAAAAAAACATTTTTTCAAATTCATTAATTGGATTTATTTCTGGTATAATTCTCGGGATATTTTTTGTGTTTTTCAAAAGATATTTTTCAAGCTAGAAGAATTTTTGCTTTTAGCCTAGTTTTAGACAATATATATATTATTAAATCTATGATAATTGGAATTGATATTCGGATGTTAGCACGCGGAACGAGATCGGGTATTGAAGAATACGCCATCAATCTACTTTCAAATATGTTAAAGCTGGATAATAGTATTCAGTTTAAACTTTTTTATAATGGATATAAAAAGGTTGATTTGAATTATGATTTTCTCAAGATTCCAAATGTGCAGTTAAAAAAATTTAAAATTCCAAATCGTTTGCTCGATTTTTCTTTTCAGTATTTTGATTATCCTAAAGTTGATAAATTACTTGGTGGAGTTGATGTTTTTTTCTCGCCACATATTTTCTCTATGGCTGTTTCGAAAAAATGTAAAACTATCACAACTTTTCATGACTTGAGCTTTGAGAATCATCGAGAGTTTTATTCAATATCAAAAAATTATTGGCATTTTTCTATGAATCCAAAGAAGAAAGCTCGAAAATCTAATCAGATTATTGCAGTTTCAAACTCAACAAAAGAGGATTTGAAAAAAATTTATAAAATAGATTCTGAAAGAATTAAAGTTATTTATTCAGGAATAAATTCAGCATCAAGTGACAATTTTTCAGTAATGGGTGTTTCTAAAATAAGAGAGAAATATAAATTATCTGAGCATTATATTTTATATCTAGGCACTATAGAACCGAGAAAAAATATAATTGGAATAATTCGGGCATTTGAAAAATTAAAAACAAGTTACAATGCAGAATCAGTAAATAAAAAAAATTACAAACTCGTTATTGCTGGTTCAAAAGGATGGCTCTACAAAGATGTTTTTGACATTGCTAATAATTCGACAGTGAGTAGTGATATTATTTTTACAGGATTTATAGATGATAAAGATAAACCAATGTTATACGAACTGGCTGAGATTTTTGTTTATCCCTCGTTTTATGAAGGATTTGGATTTCCGCCACTAGAAGCAATGCAAAATGGGACACCTGTGATTACCTCAAATTTTTCCTCACTTCCTGAAGCAGTGGGAAATGCTGCAATCATAGTTAATCCCTACAACATTAACGAGCTTGCTCTGGCAATGGAAAATTTATTAAGTGATAAGAAGCTAAGAAATGACTTAATTCAAAAAGGACTTCAGCAGACCAAAAAATTCTCCTGGCAAAAGTGTGCAAAGGAGACCTTGGCGGTTTTGAAATCTACAAAATAGATTGCTAAATTATAAAATTATGGAAACTAAACCCAAAAAAATTGGAATTGATGCACGGATGTATGGCTATGCTCAAACTGGAATCGGAAATTATATCCGTCATCTTTTGGAATATATTTTCAAAGTTGATCATGAAAATGAATATGTTATTTTTTTAATGCCAGAAGAATTTGATGATTTTGTCTTACCAAATAAGAGAATCAGGAAAGTAAAAGTGTCGGCGAAGTGGTATGGCTGGAAAGAACAATTATTATTTCCATTTCAGTTATATAAAGAAAGATTGGATCTAATGCATTTTACTCATTTCAACTCGCCAATATTTTATTTTAAAAAGACGATTGTGACGATTCATGATGTGACACCTTTTTTCTTTCCGGGGCATAAGATGAAATCTTTCATAAGAAGAATTGGTTTTCGAGCAGTATTCTTTTCATCGGTAATAAAGGCAGCTCGAGTTATCGCCGTTTCCCAAAATACAAAAAATGATATTAGGAAGTATTTCAAAATCAATAAAACAAAAATCAAGGTAGTTTACGAGGGAGTAGACGAGCAGTTTTGTGTTATTAACGAAATCGAAAAGATTAAAAACTTCAAAAAAAAATATAGCATAACTAAACCATTTATTTTTTATACTGGAGTTTGGCGCAATCACAAAAATCTAGTGGGGCTAATTCAAGCTTTTGGAATTTTGAAAAATAAATATAAATTAAATTATCAGCTAGTTCTCGGTGGTAAAGAAGACCCCTATTATCCTGAAGTGCGAAAAACTTGGAAAGAATTGGGGCTGGAGACTGAAATAATCCGACCTGGATTTATTTCTCAAGAAGATCTTCCTTTGTTTTATAATAGTGCAAAAGTATTTGTAATTCCATCTTTTTACGAAGGATTTGGACTTATTGGGCTTGAAGCAATGGCCTGTGGGACTCCAGTGATTTCCTCAAATACAACAAGCTTACCGGAAGTTTTAGGAGAAGCGGCGGAATATTTTAACCCCAAAAATCAAAAAGAAATGGCAGAAAAAATTAGACTGGTTTTATCTGATGAAAAGTTATATAATGAAATCAGAGCAAAAGGTTTCCAGAAGCTTGAAAAATATAGTTGGGGGAAGATGGGAAATGAAACGATGAAAATATATAATAAGATGTTAAAATAAAAAAATATTTTCTGCTGTAAAAAGGACCTGCACTAATTAGTGTAGTGGACAACAAAAGAAATAGTAGAATTATATTGATAAAATCAAGATTGACACCGCTTCTCCGCTCCGCTACCACTGCGGTCGGAATGACATTTATAAGTTGCTCTTTTGGTTAATGCAAAGCTACATGGCTAAAATCTTGCTAGCTTTTACTATACTTTTATTTTAACCACTACACATTTCAATAAAGATCCTAAAAATAATAGAATGATGGACATAATATCAAATAAAAAATCAAAACTTCTCTATCAAAGAGGAGATATTACAAACCAAGGCGTTATCGACTTGCGCTATTTTTCTGAGGAAAAAAAACAATTTAAGCCTCCCATAAAACCAAAAAAGAAAATTTTTACGGAAATAATTCCAAATAATTCAACTTTCAAGCCATTACCTCAAAATAATGAGATTGAAAATAGCAATAAAAATTTCAATAGTGCTGTTCAAATTTCTCCTGAGACAAAAGAAGAGACGGTCTGCGAAATATCAAATATTTTTTCAACTAAAACAAAATATTCAAATTTTAAACTTTTTTTGCTTTTTCAAAAATCATATCTATCCTTTGTTCTTGCTTCGCTTCTCGTTTCTCTCTCAGTTTTTTCATTATCAGCCATCCAAAATGGAATCGAGAAGAAAGGCGAAATTCTTGGAATTAGCACACAGGCATATGACGACTTAAAGCTCGCCAGTCAATCAGCGACAAATCAAAATTTTGATAACAGCGTTGGAGATTTTAATTCGGCCAATCTAAAATTCTCACATATAAAAGAACAGATTGAAAGCTTTGGTTTTGGAGTGACGGGAATTATTAGCAATCTGCCAATAAATACACCTGTCTCAACAGCCACAAATCTGGCTGAAGCTGGAGAAAATATCTCTTCAGCTGGAGAAAACATTACCAACCTTCTCAATAATATTTCAAAAATTGAACCCAAAGATTTTTCGGCTAATCTTATCTACTCTTATAAAGATGAAATTGATATTATAGTAAATAATTTAATAAATGCTGAAAGTAATATAAATCAAATCAATCTTGATTATGTCCCGGACGAATATAAATCGAAAATAACCTTGAGTAAGAATGGAATTTCTGTAATTGCCAATAATCTCCAGAATCTTTCCGAAGACTATGCACTCCTCAGCCAAATGATTGGCAAAGATCGACCCCAAAAATATTTACTTTTATTTCAAAATAATAGTGAAATCAGAGCAACGGGAGGATTTATCGGAAGTTATGGAATTTTAGATTTAAAGGATGGCAAAATGACAAATTTATTCATTGATGGCATATTCAATCCAGATGGACAACTGCAAGAAAAGGTCGTCCCACCGATGCCAATTCAAAAAATTAGTGCTGCCTGGAGCATGCACGATGCAAATTGGTTTGCTGATTTTCCCACCAGTGCCCAGAAGATTGCTCTGTTTTATGAAAAAACTGGCGGACCAACTGTGGATGGTATAATTTCCCTCACACCAAATGTTATTAAAAAAATTTTAGCAATCACTGGACCAATCGAAATTGAATCATATAACACAACAGTTACAAAAGATAATTTTCTTGAAAAAACTCAATTGCAGGTTGAAGAGCTTTTTGATAAAGAGGAAAACAAACCAAAAAAGTTTCTCTCTGATGTAGCTCCTATCATTTTGAATAATCTTTTGGACACAAACTCCATGAGCACTTCAGAAAAAATAAAAAGATATCTAGATTTAATCAACATCATTGAGGAGAGCATGGCCGAAAAGCATATCGTTTTCTATCACAGAAATCAAGCCATTGAAAATATGATTATCAAAAGAGGGTGGGGAGGTCAAATCTTGAATTCAAGTGGTGATTATCTGAGTGTTGTGAACAGTAACATTAATGGCTACAAGACAGACGCAGTAATTGATGAAGAGATATATCACAGTGCGAATATTTTATCTGACGGATCAATTATCAACACAGTAAAAATTATTAGAAAACATAATGGGGGTAATAGCGATTATAACTGGTATAATAGAGTTAATTCAAACTACCAAAGAGTCTATGTCCCTTTGGGAAGCACCTTATTGCGAGCCGACGGTCATACCGTGCAAACCTATGAACCGCCTATGAATTATGCTAATTTTCAAATAGATTCTGATGTAAAAAATATTGAAGACTCCATCAAAATTGATCCAGAATCAAAGACTCAAATATTTGAAGAATCTGGAAAAACAGTCTTTGGCAATTGGGTCTATGTAAGTCCTGGGGAAACTGTTGAAGTTGTCTATGAATATGAACTTCCTTATAAAATTGACTTTGATTCCTTTACAAAACCAGCCGATAAATATAGCATACTTATTCAAAAACAACTTGGCAGCAATGGCAGTTACTATTTTGGTTCTATCTCAATGCCTAGCAAATGGAACATTGTCTGGGAATCGGAAAATCTTTCCACTGAAAATCAAGCCAAAAGCTACATAGAAGCTGAACTTAGAACAGACAAGTCTTACGGGATTGTATTCACTAGAGAAATCGAGAACAATTACTAAAGGACAGATATTAATTGCCAGCTCTTTGTCAAAATGTGTGATGGTCAAGTATAGAGCAGTTTTGTCTGAAAGAAAATCGTAATTTACAGCTGTCATTCTGAGTGGTGGTAAAAAATCACAATACTATGTGCACAAAACCTAAATAGAAAGCAATTCAAAGCTAAGCTCGAAACTCTTCGCTAATCTCAAGGTAACAGATTTATGTTTGTCGAGGCACAAGTCTCCACAGCCCAAAAGAGACGATGAAACAAAGAGGAGACAACAGGAAGTGGTTGTGAGTCAAATAACCTCTCCTTAAGCAAGGAGGGGTTGGAGGTGGTTGCAAATTTCACTAATATTTGTTCTTCTAACCGTAGTGGTAGCGGAGCGGAGGAATCATTCTTGACTAGCTCAGATATTAAAAATCATTATACCCAATTAAGAGGGATTCCTCCGCTCCGCTACCACTCGGGATGACTCTTAAAACATTTTTTGCTAATATTTTTCAAAGAAGTGCTGTGAATTGGTAATTTATCAATATCATTTTAGTACTTCCGCGGTTATCCATTACCCTAATTAGTAGAGAGCCTCATTGCATTGACATATCTCTTAATTGTTTTAAAATGAAGACTAGTTAATATAATTTTAAATCTATCTTTATGTATACTAAAAAAGTAATTGAACATTTCACAAAACCACACAATTATGGTAAAATTGAAGAAGCAGATGCCATCGGTGAAGCTGGAAACCCAGTTTGCGGTGATTTAATGAAAATTTATCTCAAAGTGCAGAATAATGTTATCAAAGAAATAAAATTTGAGACTCTTGGTTGTGCCGCGGCCATTGCCACTTCTTCCATAACCACGGACTTGGCCAAGGGTAAAACTCTCACGGAGGCCCTGAACATCAGCAACCAGGATGTTGCAGATTCTCTGCAAGGTTTGCCACCAATTAAAATGCATTGCTCTAATTTAGCAGCCAGTGCCTTGCATGACGCCATCAAAAAATATCAAAAAAATAATTTATAATTTTTTTCTATATTTCCATGAAATACCTATCTCTTCAAAAAAGTGTTCTCCTTTTATTAATAATCTCTTTTTTCCCATTTGGACAAATTTTGCAAACAAATAGTATTAATATTGCAAATGCGACATGTGTTCTTGATACTATTTGCGATAAAGCTGCCGGAGAAACGATGTTTAATTGCACCGATGATTGCCTCGATCCTGGTATTCCGCGTGTTGACTTTGATGATATTCTAGACAGGCTAATTGAGTTTGTTTTAGGTATTGGTCTTATGTTTGCAGTCATTTTTCTCATCTGGTCAGGCACAATTTATGCTTCCTCTTCTGGTGATACCCAAAAGGCTGAGAATGCAAAAAAAACAATGAAATATGCCACTCTCGGCATAATTGTGATTGCCGTCTCGTATGCCTTAATTGTTATCCTTGATACAATTTTTACTCCGTAAATATAATATGGCTCTTTGTCAAAATGTGTGGTGATTGTCTTTCTGACCGCAGTGCAGTAGAAAAATCGCCCTGGACTGGCACACATGTTCGAATATACGAGGCATCCTCATTAAATCAGTTTTAATTGGGGAATTGATATTAGATAAAATTTTATGAGATGGAGAGATATTTCTCGGCTCCTTATCGCCATTCGGGATGACTTCTTAAAGCATTTGTTTTAAATATCATTTTTCAGGGGTGTAGTGTGAATTGTTTATTATTTTGAATTACGAAATAGCTAAATTTGTCATGGTGAGCTTAAGTTTATGCTGAGCTGGTCGAAGTAAATCCATATTGATTGATTATATTTCGTGAGACTTCAATACTTCGACAAGCTCAGGGTGACATGGTGGGAGGCTTAGGGTGACAAGTATGTTGAATTTCGTAATCAAAACAATTTATCAATATAATTCTACCACTTCTTTAGTTATCCACCACAGTTATTAGTGTAGAGCCTATTATATTTGACTAAAAATGAGAAAAATGCAATAATATAAAAAATAATCAATATCGCTATGTTAAAAATTAGTTTTGCACTTTACGGCTTCCTGCTACTATTTATAACTAATGTCAGTTCTGCTTCTGCACAATGGGTCCTACCTAATAATCATGGTTTATTAGACGATTTAGATGTCGGTATACTTCGCATAACAAATTGGTTGCTAGGTTTTACAACTTCCATCGCCGTACTGGCTCTTATTTGGGGTGGATTAAACTATATCTCTTCTTCTGGTGATGCTCAAAAAGCGGAACTGGCCAAAAAAATTATCTATTATGCAGCCATCGGACTAACTATGTCGGGAGTAGCTTATGCCTTTGTCAATTTAATTGCCACTAAATTATTAATTTAATTAATATGCTAAAAAAAACTAAACTGTTCCTCTATACAAATATATTTTCAGTTTTGACAACTCTGTCACTATTTATTTCAGAAAAAGTGAAAGCGGAGGGATGGAATATGCCTCCTCCTCCCGTTGGAGCTCCAGCAAGTTTCGATAATACTTTAATAAAAATTACCAATTGGATTTTGGGATTTACCTCAGCCATTGCAGTCCTAGCTTTAATCGGGGGTGGAATTGTATATATGACTTCCGCGGGAGATGAAGGCAAAGCAGAAACTGGCAAAAAGACGGTAAGTTATGGAGTGATTGGCCTAGTTATTGCGGGCCTTGCCTACGCTATTGTCAATGTTATCGTGACAAAAATTATCGGATAAATTTTAAAAAAACATTATGAAATCAAAGCAACTAATCAATGCTATAGCACTCGCATTTTTCATTCTCAGTTTTTCTTTTCTCAGCTTTGTGCCAGTTATGGCAGAGTGCGGCACAACTATTGGAACGCTTGAGAGAATTGAAATATGCGATGTAGGAAAATCAGGAGGAGAAATAACAAAAGCTAACCAAGCAAGAGGTGGGGTAAAGACATGTGCAGACATTGGCGATACTGATGCAACAACCTCAACGATGAAATTAAAATGTAAAGCTGATTGCACGATTGATTCCAGTATGTGTACTGGTGGATTTAATATAGGAGTTGCACCAGATAGTGCTCCTGAAGATTTTGATGATGCTATATTAAATTTAACCAATTGGATTCTCGGTTTTGCAGCTTCAATTGCAGTTCTCGCTTTAATTTGGGGTGGTGTGCAATACATGACCTCCGCTGGAGATACATCAAAAGCAGAAAATGGTAAAAAAACAGTGAGTGCTGGTTTAATTGGCCTCGTTCTTGCCGGAATAGCCTTTGCTATTGTCAAGGTTGTAGTAGAAGTAATTTTGACATAAAATATATCATCTTACGCTTAATTATACTTAATCTTAATAAAGAAAGGAGGTGAAAAAAATGACAAAACTATTTAAAACAATTACAGCATCTATTGCAACTTATGCCTTAGTATTTTCGGCCAATGTAACTTTAGCAGCAGAGAAAATTTCAGGATGGGGAACCAAAGAGTCTCCTTCATTTGTACCAACAGATATCCGAGGAGCAATTATGAACCTGACAAACTGGATCTTAGGATTTATCTCAATTATTGCCACACTGGTAATCATCTATGGTGGTGTATTATATCTTACTGCAGCTGGAAATGACGATAATGTTGCCACCGCAAAGAAAACTATTTCCTATGGCATTATCGGAGTTGTTATCGCTGGTTTAGCTTATGCGATGGTCATCGTCGTTTCTACAGTTATCTTGAGTTCATAATACAACTTTGTATTTTTAAAAAAGAGACATTTATGTCTCTTTTTTTATTGTTTTGATTTAATAAAAAAAATAGTCCTGTCTAGTACAATGTAAAAAAAAGATAATTAATATAAAAATAATCAACAAAGGTTTTATATAGATTGGGGTTAAATATATAAGAGATCTCAAATCTCCTCGAATAATATAATACAAAGAATCTCTTATTACTGAATACATTTTTAGGGGAAATTTCAAATATAACTTCTTACCATATTTTTTATCTAGCAATTTATGCTGCTCTTCTAATGTCTTCCTGTCGAAAGTCGATGTTTTTGAACTTTCATGTATTCTGAATCCTCCTAAAAAACGATTGATATGCACGAATTTCTTTTTCCTTATTCCAGCTCTCAAAAAAAAATCATAATCCATAATAAAACTTATATTTTTATCAATCATTCCAATTTCAGAAAAAAGTTTTCTCTTCCAAAAAGCACTTTGATTTGACAGCGACATTCTACAATACCAATAACTCGTCAAATAAAAAGGGGTAAATTTAAACTTACGCCACACTTTATCAGTCTTGTTAATTTTAAGTCTATTTCCAAAAATAATATCAGCATTAGAATGTGCCTTAAATTCATTTGCAACAGCAAGGAATGCTTTTGGCAGATATATATCGTCTGAATTTTGCCACCCAACAATATTTCCTGTTGCTTTTAAAAATCCCTTATTCAATGCATCTCCTTGACCCTCGTCTTTTTCGCTCACCCAATAACTTATATATTTTTCATATTTTTTAATTATTTCTACGCTATTATCCGTTGACCCCCCGTCTATAATAATATATTCCAAGTTGGGATAATTCTGATTTAAAACACTTAAAATAGTCCTTTCTAAAAATTCCCCCTGATTGAAGGAAGGAGTTACAATTGAGATCTTTGGATATGATAAATCTTTTTTTAAAATTACTTTCTCATTAAAAAAAGGTTTAGAAGTAAAACTTTTAATTTTTTTGGAGGTTATTTTGTTCATTTAATTGTCTTTAGTATCTTCTCTATTAATATCAAATAATTTATAATATTTATTTCACAAATATTTTTTACTAAACCATACTATTGTTTTTTTTAATTCCTTCATCAAGATTGACTTTCGGCTCCCAATTCAATTTTTCTTTAGCAAGACTTATGTCTGGTTTTCTTTGGATTGGATCATCTTGCGGAAGTTTTTGTAAATAATGCTACTTTTGCTTTCGGGAATTGTTTCAAGAATCTTTTTAGATAGCTCACTAATTGTAAATTCATTTTGATTTCCAATGTTAACCGGACCTATAAAATTTATTTTATTATTCATCATTTTAATCATTCCTTCTATTAAATCATCGATATATTGAAAAGATCTTGTTTGACTCCCGTCTCCATAAATTGTGATATCTTTATTTTTAAGTGCTTAAATAATAAAATTAGAAACAACCCGTCCATCATTTGAGCTCATATTCGGTCCATATGTATTAAAGATTCTTATTATTCTTATATCCATTTTATTTTCTCTGTAATAATCCATAAACAAAGTTTCGCAACATCGCTTTCCTTCATCATAACACGACCTTAAGCCAATTGGATTAACATTTCCCCAATAGCTTTCTTTTTGCGGATGCTCCAGGGGGTTACCATAAACCTCAGAAGTTGAAGCTTGTAGAATACTTGCATTATTTTGCTTAGCAAGATTGAGCATATTTATAGCACCCATTATATTTGTTTGAATTGTTTTTATAGGATTAATTTGATATTGAATCGGAGAAGCTGGACATGCAAGATTGTATATTTTATCAATTTCTAATTTTATAGGTTTTATTACATCATGTTTATAAATCTATAATTTTTATCATTTATTAAATCTGCAATATTATCTTTACTTCCAGTAATTAAATTATCTATACAAATTACCTTGTTACCTTCATTTAAAAGTCTTTTAGAAAGATGAGAGCCAATAAATCCCGCGCCACCCATGATTAATATTCTTTTCATTTTTTAATTTTTAATATTTTTGATATTATTACACAATCATTTCATATATTTTTTGAGTTTCTTTGGCTGTTTTTTCCCAACTAAAATTAGCCAATCTTTTCTCTGCTTTTATTCTCAAACTATTTAGCAATTCAGGGCTACTTATCGCTGTTTTAACAGAGTGTATCACTGAATCTACGCTATAAGGATCAAAATAAATTGCTGCATCACCAGCTACCTCAGACAAAGAGCTTGTGTTGCTACAAAGAACTGGACAATCAGAAGCGAATGCCTCGAGAATTGGCAAACCAAATCCTTCATAAAGAGATGGGAAAATAAAGAATAAAGCCTTTTTATAGATATATGATAATAATGAATCTGGTATATTATATTGCTTTAATTGATTACTAATGTTTAATAATAAAAATAAATTTGCTTCACTTTTTGTAAATTTATCTCCTCCAATACAAACAATATGAATTTCGCGCTCTTTTTGTAAAATTGATGCTACGGATTTTATAAATAATTCAAAGTTTTTATATTCCTGTCTATTGCCAACAAAAAGAATAAAAGTTTTGGGAAGTTTCATTATATTGTAATCAATATTATTAATTTTACTCTGAGAATAACCAAGATATATAACATTTATTTTTTCCGCCGGAATATTAAAAATTTCTATAAGATCGTTTTTAGTATTATTTGATATTGCAATAATTTTTGAAGCTCTGTTGGCTAGGTATCTCTTTCTTTTTGTTGTAATTTTATCTTTTGGAAAATGTTCTGGAAATTTTTCATGTATCATATCATAAACGGTCAAAACAAACGGCTTATTACCTATAAATTTCAAAAAATAAGGATTATAGTAAGTTGGATGGAAAACATCAAACTTACTATATCTTAAATACTGCTCAGAAAATAAATTATTAAAAATATTAATTATTTTTTTCTTTCCTCTAAAGTTACATTTTGGAAATAATGTTAAATAATACTTAAATTCAGCATCTAATAAGTAATAATTATTCGTAAATAATATTAATAAATCAACATCAGCTAAATTGTCATTCTTTAAATTTCTTATTAACTCAACATAATATCTAGAGATTCCTCCATAAACTTGTGCTGAAAATATTTGATGATCATATAAAATTTTCATCATTATCTTATAAAATTAGTATTATTAGAAAATTCATCAATTAAGATATCCAAAACTTTATAAAAACTCATTTCATATGTCCAGTTTAATTCAATCCGAGCTTTTTCTGGATTACCATAAATATCTTTGATTTCTGTCGCCCTAAATAAAGATTTTTTAATGATAATCTTTTCTTTACTGATTCTTAATCTATCAAAAACATAATAAATTATTTCTCTCAAGCTAATTGATTTTCCAGAACATATTATATAATCATCTGGTTTATCATTTTGCATCATTAAATAAATAGCTTCAACATATTTTGGAGCATAGCCAAAATCTCTTTTAATATCTATATTTCCCACTTCTAATGCTTTTTGCTTGCCTTTTTTAATATTAATAGCTGACTTTATAATTTTTTTGATAATAAAATCATCTCTTCTAAAAATTGATTCATGATTAAATAAAATCCCAGAAACCGCAAACAAACCATATGCCTCTCTATAATTTATAGTTATTAAATGTGCTGTTGCTTTTGAAATGCCATACGGACTTACAGGATGCAAAATGGAATTCTCTGTAAATGGTAAACTATTTACAGTTCCAAACATTTCACTACTAGATGCTTGGTAAAACTTAATCATCTTTTTATTTTTTTTTATTATTTCAAGAATATTCGCTACGGAAAGTATATTAAAACTTAATGTTTCAAGCGGTTTATTAAAAGAGATTCCAACTGAACTTTGCGCCGCTAAATTATATATTTCATCTGGTTCATATTTTTTAATAATTTTTGTAATACTTGACAAATCTAATAAATCACAAACAGCAAATTTAATTTTAGGAACAACGCCTAAATATTCTAAGTTTCTAGCACTTTTTTTAAAATTTGAATTATTCCTATGTCTTAATAAACCTATAACTTTATAGTTTTTTTTTAATAATAATTTTGCCAAATAAGCTCCATCTTGGCTCGTTATCCCAGTAATTATTGCTGTCTTCATAAATTATGTTAATTTACTTTTTTTAATAATTCATTATCATCCCAGGTTTTGCTTTTATATGCTTTTTTAAGAAAATTTAAAAGCCCTTTTTTTGACAATTTTACTAAAATGTTAAAAACATTAATATCTATCTTTTTTTTAGTCAACAAATGAACAGATACTTTGTCAGTATATAAATTTAAATGATATTTATCTGCAATAAATTGCAGTGTTTTTACACTAAAAAAAGAAATATGCTGTCCATGGTCTAATCCATAATACCACCAATCGCTTGGTTTTGGTATAGACAGGGGCAATATGTTTGTAGTAAACAGGATGGAGTCAGAATATTGAAGGATGCACTTTATATCTTCGATCGGATTTACAAAATGTTCAAATACTTCAAAAGATGTTATCAGCTCATATCTCTCGTTTTCATTATGCTCAAACCCTTTAGCCAGTAAATTTTCAGAGTATTTGTCTTGCCAATAATAATTTATTCCGATGTCTCTCATAAGTCTGGTAAATATCCCATAGCCACCCCCATAATCTAAAAATTTTTTATTTTTATTAAAGAAGAAATAAATTAATACTGAAACAATATTAGATAAGATTATATTTCTTACTAATATGCCTGTGTCAGTATTGTTTATACATTCACGATATGACTCTTTTATCCAATACGGATTCTCTGTCTGCAAAAAACTGCAATTTTCACAATAAAAATAATCAATTTCATATTTATTTAAAATTTTTGAAGTAAAGATCCTAGTATTATTCTTGTTGCATATTTTACATTTCATAACTTACACCTTTAATAAATTTTATATTTATTTTTAAATCATCAGATACACTTCTTTCTAATATAAAATTACACCTTAGTATCATTTAAGATAGCCTTAATCGAGTTTTTCAATTCTTGTTTGTATTTTTCCAGTGAATGGCGTTCTCTTGTGTCAAAAAAACATTCTAAACTTTTTTGTTTTAAGACATTCTCATCTTCTGCTAATATACTTCTTATTGTTTTGTTAATTTCTATTATATTTAGACCATTTATTAAGTAACCAAAATTATTTATATCAACACTGGTCTCTTTCGTAACAACTGGAATCAGTCCCTCCGCCATAACATTAATTACAGACCCACCACCACCTTCTGCGCACGAAGGCAATATACAAAAAAGGCATTCTTTCATTAACTTTTCAAAGATCTTTGATTTTAAATCAACAAAACCATAATATTTAACATTTGGCAAGTTATACAACTGCTCATAATATAGTTTCTCAAAATTTTTTTCCTTATTGAAATCTGCACAAATATGCAAATGCCAATTAGCATTTTTTTCAAACACTTCCAATAACAAATCCAATCCTTTGTGTATTAACCCAGGGCCACTAAACCATAAAAAATTAAACTTCGTTTCGTTATATTTTTTATCGTTAATTATCTGTGCAATTGTTTTTTGAGGTATGATATCAATATATGATATAGGAATATTAAATATAGGCCCCTTATAATACTCTTTATAACTCTCCACCGTATATTGATTTCCAAGAACAACCATTGCATCAGGTAGGGTCGTCTGTATTGACCATGCTTTTTCTACGATTCGTCCAGATTCTGGCAACCAAACACCCATCTTCTCGTAAACTTCCTTTATCCTTTTTATTGAATTATTATTCTGCATGCAAATATGCATTCCCGTTCCATAATAAATTGTAATAATTCTGTTTGTTCGATTATAAAAACTATTACATAATGGGTCTCCAAAACCAAATACTAAGCTGTATTTACTATAATCAATTTTTCCTTCGTAGTTATAACTATAAACATCAATATTATATTCCAACTCCTTAAAAACTTCTGCAATCATTAATGACTCGGCATAATTAGTATGTCTCAAAGAAAGATTGTTCATTGTAAATGGTTTGGTAATATATGATATTAATACGGTTTTTTTATAATTAGTTTTATAATAATTTTTAATCGGCCTTTCTATTAATTTCTTGATTATTGTTGGCAAATATGAAGACAATGTTTTTTTTACAGCCATAGTTTTATTTTTATTAATATACTATCGATTTTAAATAATCTTCTAAAATAATTAAAATTAAATCTATTAAATCTGTAGAAAATATTGAAATATTGTATTTTGTCAAGTTGAAATGAATGGCATATATAGGCAGGTCCTTTTAAATGCCTTGTGTATTCTATTTCTTTTTTTAACATTTTTATAAAAGGAGAACTATATGAGCCTCTTGTTCCTTGAACTCCAATGTTTGAAATCATATTATAAACTGGAGTAATACAATATTTACTTTCAACAATACAATGATAAAACCATTGATAGTCCCATGTATCTATTTTATTTTCATAAACCAATTTATAACTTTTTAAAAATAAATTTTTTTATCATATTTATCATTTTACTTATAGTTTTTTAATATTCTAACGATTACACCAAGCGGGTTGATTGATTTTAGCATAAATATAGCTTGTTTTCGACTTCTTGGAATTAAACCTATAAAAAACACAGCTACAAAATACGATATTAAGGTTGCTATAGCGGCGCCGTTTATTCCGTATTTCGGTATTAAAATAAAATTCAAAATCAAATTAATTGTGGCACCAACAAAAGTTCCTAAAAAAGAAATTTTTGTAAAATTTTCAGCTATCAGCCATTGGCTGCTTACTACTCCCAAAAATACAAAAACTCCAGCCCAGATATAAATACTCAATACACTTGCGGCCGGCAAATAAGAGTCTCCATATAATGTTTTAATTATAAATGGCGAAAGAAATGTAACGGGTAGAGCAATAGCAACCGCTATCCATACCATTAAGTCATAGAGCTGCTGAAGGCGAAGATGATATAACTCTTCACTCTTCTTTTTTGCGTTAATAATCGCAGGAAAAAGAGAGCTGATAGCAGCTATTGGTATAAAATACCACACCTCGCTTAATCTTACTGCGACAGCATAAAAACCAACTTCTTCGTTTCCAAGCATCACCTTGATTATTATCTGATCTATTTTCATATACAGCGTTATAGCTATACCTGATAATATTAAAGGCCATGAATCTTTCAAAAGAGATTTTGCAATCTTTAATCTAAATCTCCAAGCAAATACTCTTCCAACATTTTTTTTATATTGCCAGAGCAGACCGATTGTCAGAGTAATAACATCAATCAAGCTCGCTGCTGCAAACCAAAGCAAAGAAGCTTGAGACCAAATCAAAAACAACTTAAAAAATGATGAAATCACTAATTGCATCATCTGTGCCTTGATAACATAACGAGATTTTACCGTTGCCTGAAAATTAAAATCAACAACATTAAATGCTTGAAAGATGTAGCTTGATGCAATAATTATAATCAAAATGTTGGTAAAATTGTCATTACCCAAAAAACACATTCCAGCAATAACCCCACCAAACATTAAAATAACGCCAACAAGTTTTAGGAAAAATACCGTTCCCAATAACTCATTCATTTTTTGCGGTGTTTTTACCAATTCGCGAACAATAATACCGTCTAAACCCAACGAAGCAATAGGTGAAAATAGCCCGACAAACGCTATCGCATAATTTAAAAGTCCATATTGACTTGGACCGAGGTAGCGGACGATATAAACTCCAACCAACAGTCCTACTATAATCTGTATAATTCTTCCAACAAACAGCCAGCCGGTATTGGCAAAATATTTTTTAAATCCAGGATTATTCGTTAAATCAGATAGCAACATATTTTAGAAATGGTTATTTATAAATATTATCATAACTATCTAAAAACCATTTATAAGTTTTTTTTAAGCCACTATTAAGCGAAATTTTAGAAAACCACCCTGCTTGATTAAGTTTATCAATATTTAACAATTTTTGCAATGTTCCGTCTGGTTTTGTTAGGTCATTAATTATTTCACCCTCAAAACCAGTGATTTTTCCAATTAACAAAGAAAGTTCATTGATTGAAATATCTTCGCCAGAACCAATATTGATAATGTCTTTTTCATAATAATTATTCATCAAAAAAACACATGCATCAGCTAGATCATCAACATGCAAAAAATCTCTTCTTGGTTTTCCTGTACCCCAAATTACTACTTCTTTTTTATTATTAATTTTGGCTTCATGGAATTTTCTAATTAATGCAGGTACGACATGTGAACTTTCTAAATCAAAATTATCGTTTGGACCATACAAATTAGTTGGCATTACAGATATAAAATTAGTTAAATACTGCTTATTATAACTTTGACACATCTCTATGCCAGCTATTTTAGCGACTGCGTAGGCTTTATTTGTTTCCTCTAAATATCCGTTTAATAAATATTCTTCTTTTATCGGCTGAGGGCAATCTTTGGGATAGATACAAGAACTTCCCAAAAATAAAAGTTTTTTTACTTTATAAAGATAAGCATCGTGAATAATATTATTTTGAATCAAAAGATTCTGATGTATAAAATCAGCAGGATAAGTATTATTTGCCAAAATTCCGCCCACTTTTGCAGCCGCAAGAAAAACATATTCTGGCTTTTCCCGCTTGAAGAAACTTCTGACCTCCGCACTATCCAACAAATCGAGTTCTCTTCTGGTCATGAATATGAGATTAGAATACCCCTCTTTTTCCAATCTTCGTTTTATAGCTGATCCAACTAACCCACGATGTCCAGCTATGTATATTTTAGATTTTTTATTCATTTTAATCGCTTTTGTTTTCTTTATAATCATTTTTAATCATTAATTTCACTAGTTCTTGAAATTTTACCTGAGGTTCCCAATTTAATTCCTTCTTTGCTTTTGAAGGATCCCCAACAAGCAAATCCACTTCAGCTGGTCGGAAATATTCAGAATCTATTTCTATAATCGTATTTCCGGTATTTTTATCGATTCCTTTTTCATTAATACCACATCCAGACCAAATTAAATTTATATCAAGTTGCTTGCACGACTCTTCGACAAATTCACGAACAGAATGAGTCTCTCCAGTTGCCAGAATATAATCAGCTGGTTTTTCTTGTTGAAGCATAAGCCACATTCCTTCAACATAATCCTTGGCATAGCCCCAATCTCTTTTTGCATCCAAATTTCCCAAATATAATGTCTTTTCCAAACCATTTTTTATTCGAGATAGTCCTCGAGTAATTTTACGAGTTACAAATGTTTCTCCTCTTCTTGGAGATTCATGATTAAACAATATGCCGTTACAAGCAAATAAATTATAACTCTCTCTATAATTTTTTGTTATCCAATATGCGTATACTTTTGCACATCCGTATGGAGAACGAGGATAAAAAACTGTGTTTTCATTTTGTGGCACCTCCTGTACTTTTCCAAACATTTCTGAAGATGATGCCTGATAGAATTTTGTTTTAATCTTAGTCTCTTTAATGGCATCAAGCAATCTTAAAGTTCCAAGAGCAGTAATATCCGCCGTATATTCAGGAATATCAAAACTGACGCGCACATGCGACTGTGCTCCGAGGTTATATATCTCATCTGGCTTTATTTTTTCTAATAATCGAGAAAGGTTACTCGCATCTGATAAATCTCCATAATGTAAAAATAAAGTTCTATTATTAATATGTGGATCTTGATATAAATGGTCGATTCTTCCTGTGTTAAAAGTTGAAGCACGCCTAATAATACCATGTACTTCATAACCCTTCTCTAATAATAATTCCGCTAAATATGAACCATCTTGTCCAGTTATTCCTGTGATTAGTGCTTTTTTCATATCTTTTTTTGTAAAGAATAAATATAATTTATTTCTTCCAAGACACCTTTCCTTATTTCTTTTTTTTAAAGCTGTTATTGCTGGATGAAATAAAAGTAGATGCCCCACCATTAAAATCAATTTTTTCTTTTTTGCGATCTTTACCAACTCTTCACCATCTTTAATACTAAGAGATAAAGGTTTTTCGACAAAAAAATTTTTTAAGTGCCAAAAAAGACTGCTTTGCTAGCTTATAATGAGTTGACGCAGGGGAAGAAATCACAACTCCTTTTATATTTTTATCACTCAAAATATCATTAAAATTATTAGTGGTTTTTAATTTAGAGTAATCTTTCTTTCTTGCACTTAGAATGTTATCATCTAAATCACATATGATATCAAGAACTCCTAACTCATAAAAAACTCTCACTAAATTTTTACCCCAATAAACAGCACCAATTAATCCTATTTTTATAACGCAATTTATTTAACTAATTGTAAATATATTTTGTAAGTTCTATCCACCATTTTCTGCACTGAAAAATTCTTTACGGTTTCCAAACCATTTTCTACAAATCTATTTCTAACTTTATCATCATCAATGAGAATCGAAATTTTATCAGCTAAATCCTTAAAATCACCAGGATTAACCAAAAATCCATTTTCTTCATTAATAATCAATTCTTTTGGCCCTCCAACATTTCCACTAATTACGGGTAATCGTGACGACATTGCCTCAAGAAATGTAATTCCAAATCCCTCTCTTATCGACGGCATAACATATAACAATGAACTTTTCATTTTTCTAATAACATATTTATTTGATTTTTTGCCTTTAAATTCTACTCTGCCACTAATTCCAATTTTCAAAGCATATTCTTCTAAATATTTCTGATTTTGATCATTTCCAATCGCTATTATTTTTAAATCAGAGTACCTTTCTTTTACTAGATTAAGGGAATTGAATAATGTAATTATTCCCTTTCTCTGCAGATTATTTCCGATTATTAATATGTGATTATCTTTTTTGGTATTAGTTTCATCTTTCTCCAACTTTTCACAATTTAATTTTATTCCATTATATATTGTAAATACTTTTTTTTCATCTATTTTATAAACATCTATTAATCTTTTATTTATATGATCAGAAACTGCTATTATGGAATCTAACTTTCTTAAACAAGAATTTTCAATTACCTTAACTGTATTATAATAAACATATCTTTTTACCCAATCATTATACGTCTTTTTGTAAAAAAAGATATTTTTACTAGAGCTCATAAATATATCATCGTGCGTTGTCCCAATAATCGGACTATTGATTTTACCAAACAAAAGTTTCGTCCAAAAAAATTCTCTCGCATCTGTAAAATGTATTATGTCAAAATGATTATTTCTCAGAAGCTTTTTTAATGCTTGAGAAAATTGAAATGACAAGGTAAACCAATTACCATGAGATGGATCCCATTTTTTTCTTTGAACCTCTATTAACCTTACCTTTAAGCTTGAGAATTCTCTGAAATTTTCCTGTGGGCAAATAACGATAACTTCATTTCCTTGTTCTGCAACTGCATTTATTAAATTTGTAGAATATGTTCCAACTCCGCTGATGTAATTGCCGTATTGTTGTGTTATATAACAAATTTTCATCTTTTTATTATTGGCCTTAATTATTCCATCTAAAATTAGCAATTATTTTCGCCATACTCTTTCCACTGCTATTCGCATCTAATCCATCTTGAAACAAAAAATAACCATTTTCAGCAATTTTCTCTCTTAATTTTTCATTACTTTTCAGTTTCAAGATTGCATTTTTAAGTGCTTCTGCATTTCTATTTTCACACAACATAATATTTTCACCATCTTCAAATAATTCTCTTATTGCCGGTGAATCTCCTGTAATCACCGCCTTTTTACAAGCAACTGCTTGAAATACCTTATTGGGAATAACTCTTAATGATTTATCTGTTCCGCCAAATATTCCTAAAACTGTATCGGCTTTATTAATTTCATTTACCAAGTCATTATACTCTATCCATTTGATAAAATCAATATTTTTAATTTCTAATTTATCGCTCAATCTTCTTATTTTGTGATACAACTGACCGCTACCGACCATTTTAAATTTAATATCTTTTTCATTTTCAAGTAGTTTGGACGCTTTTATAATATATTCTAGGCCGTGAAGAGGAATATATTTTCCGATAAATAAAACTTGAAAATTATTATCTGCAAGAGAAGGCTTGGAAAACTTAGAACTTGTTAAGCTTATCTCACTAGAAGATCCTGAAATAAATTCAAGATGACTGTCTTGTTTAAAAGCTTTAATTGTTAGCGGATAAAAAACTTCTTCATCAGCTCCAACCCAAACTCTTTTAAATTTATCTCTATCTAGTTTAAATAAATCGCGAATATAATTGATGTGCTCCTTGGTATCAAAAACAACCACATCGGCCAATTGAAAAGATACTTTATCAAGTCGATATAAAAGTTTTGCAAACAAATTATTCCTTCCAGAAAGACCTCGGTCAATAATTGCTGTATCGTATAAAGACACAAGAGGCGCTAAGATTACTTTTGGCTTTTTTTTTCTCAAAAATAAAATTAATTTTAGAAAGATTATATCCAATTGCCCAATATACCCCACAATGACAACATCATTTTTTTTGCAATTTTTCTGAAATCGAAAAAAAAGCATCAAATATGCCCAGACCATACCAAATCCCAATTTTAATAAAGAGAAGATTTTCAAAAATTTACCACTTTTGTTCCGATACTTTTCCCACAAAGGTTCATGACACTCAGTAATATCTATATTATTTTTCCTTAGTCCCTTTATTATAATCCGATTTGAGGAATAATTTTTCTCATAAGTTCCGAAAAAACAAACTTTCATATCTAATTTTTAATAATCTTTCTAATTTTCAAATATTCTTCCTCTTTTTTATAATTGTTGGCAAACATTTCTCCGATAAGCCCTAATGATATAAGCTGAACGCCAACCATAATAAGCAGAATACCAGCAATAAAAAGAGGTAATCTACTCTGAATTGAACCAGTAAATAGCCTTAAAAAGGTAATATATAAACTTATGATAAATCCCAGTCCGAGAGCTGCTGAGCCTATGCCACCGAAAAAATGAGCGGGTCTTTTGAAATATTTTGTGAGCATCATCACCGTCAACAGGTCTAGAAAACCATTCACAAATCTGATCGAACTATATTTTGACTTGCCAAACTTTCTCTTTCGGTGATGAACTGGGATTTCACCAATTTTATATCCTTGATTTCTAACCATCACGGGAATGTACCGGTGCAGTTGACCATACAAATCAAGACCTTTGGCAACTTCGGACCTATATGCCTTAAAACCACAATTAAAATCATGAAGCTTTACTCTGGAAAATCGAGAAGTTATAAAATTAAAAAATTTTGAACTGCTGTTTTTTACAAACGAGTCTTGGCGATTTTTTTTCCAACCCGAAACCAAATCATATCCGTCTTCAATTTTGGCAAGAAAATGAGGGATTTCCTTGGGATCGTCTTGTAAATCTGCGTCCATTGTAAAGATAATTTCTCCTTGTGCTTGGGTAAACCCTGCCCTAAAAGCTGCTGCTTTACCAAAGTTTGTGCGAAAATTAATCCCAACAAGATGTTCTCTATCATTATTAAAAAGTTTCGCAATCGATTCTTGTGTCATGTCACTACTTCCATCGTTGACAATTATAATTTCATAACTATCTGTAATTTTTTTTAAAACAGCTTTAATCTCATCGCACAAAAAAGGAAGATTTTCAGCTTCATTGTAAGCCGGAATAACTATTGATATTTCCTTTAGAAATTCTTTTTCCACTTTAATATACTATTACTTGTTTAATTTAAAAACCTTAATAGACTGAATAGAACTATCTTCAAATATTAATTCCATATCATCAGAAAAATCATTCAAGTGCCTTAATTCTTCGTAATTATCTCTAATCCCAACATATCTTTGGTCAATTACAATATAGTTTATATTCCTTAATTTAGCAAATAATTAAGGCCCTCCGCTAAAAACTGTGGTTGATAACTAAAGAAGTGATAAATTTATATCAAAATATTAACAATTCAGACCACTCCTTTGAAAAATGATATTTAATAAACTGTTTTAAGATGTCATCTCAAGTGACGAAGGAAGTCAAAAAATTCATTTTCATTGCACAAAATCTTATCCAATATCAATCTACAGTTAAAAGCGACTAAATCTCTGGAAGTGTCAAATGTAGCGGGAGCGAAATTTAGCAGCAGTTTCATATGACACCTACTTTCCGTAGAACTCCAAAGCTGTATATTAATATTTTCTTTCGAACAAAACTACACAGCCAAAGTCGTATTAGCTTTTGATTCACTTCTTGACCACCACATGTTTTGACAAAAAGCCATTTTATTACATTCTCAACGCATATATATAGCATCAAGAATCAATGCTTTTCTGCAATTGAATATAAATTTTCTAACAGCTATCAAGCTATAATTATATTACCTCCCAAAACTCAAATAATTAAAACCGTTCTCAAGCATTATTTCAATATTAAAAATATTACGACCATCAATTATATTAGCCTCTAATAAATTTAGCTTAATCTTCTTTAAATCAGCTTGTTTGAATTCATCCCATTCAGTGGCGATAATTAAAAGATGACAATTTTCCAGAGCTTTGTACTTGTCCTTATGAAAAATAATCTTATTCACAAATTCGCCTTCTTTTTCAAGTTTATCGTAATCAACTTTTGGATCATAAGTACTAATAGTTACCCCTTTTTCGTGAAATAATTTTATAATATCAATTGCAGCCGATTCTCTCGTGTCATCTGTGTCTGGTTTATAAGAAAGCCCCCAAATACATATTCTTTTTTCTTTTAAATCACCCAACATATTTTCAGTTTTCGTAAGCACTAATTTTCGCTGATCATTATTAACTCTAATTACAGATTTTAGTAGCTTAAAATCATATTCATTACGAGCTGCAATATGATTTAGAGCTTTGACATCTTTTGGAAAACAACTTCCCCCATAACCGATACCAGCATTGAGAAATTTATTTCCAATTCGAGAATCAAGTCCCATGGCATAAGTCACCTCACTGATGTCCGCTCCTACTTTTTCACATATATTAGCAATTTCATTTACAAAAGAAATTTTAGTTGCCAAAAATGCATTACTCGCATATTTTATCATCTCGGCGGTTTCAATTTTGGTGTTAACAATTGGACAAGAAAATGATTCAAACAACTTATTCATTTTTTTTACAGAGTGCCGTGAATTTGAGCCGATAACAATTCTTTCTGGATTCATAAAATCATACAAAGCCCTACCCTCACTAAGAAATTCGGGATTAGAAACAATATCAAAATCACCTGCATACTTTTTCTTTATTATTTCTGCAACTAGTCTGCCAGTTCCAACAGGAACAGTGCTCTTGTTCACGATTATTGTATAATTTTTCAGATTTTTTCCAAGATCCTCTGCAACAGCCCTGACATAACTTAAATCTGCTTCTCCATTTTCTTTTTGCGGAGTTCCAACAGCAATAAATATTATTTCTCGGTCACTAACTGCACTTGCAGCCTCAACAGTAAAACTGATTTTTTTCTTGTGCATGCCCTTCGTAATCAAATCCTGTAAACCCGGTTCGAAAAAAGGAACTATGCCCTTTTTTAATTGATCAATTTTTCCCTTATCAATATCACAACAAATTACATCATTACCAAGTTCAGCCAAACATGCGGCCGTGACAAGCCCGACATAGCCAGAGCCAAATATTAAGATTTTCATATTTTCTATAACTTATTTTTTAAACACACGAGTTTAATGTTTTTTATTACCTTGAATTACGAACTATAAAAAAAATCAGAGATTCTTCTTTATCCAAAATATGGCAGGCTTTCAATTTTTTCAATCTCAGAATAATATATTAAGAGTATTTGAGAGAGCAGAACGGATAGAATTGCCCAGTAATAGATTAAGCGTTTGTCTTTGATATTATTTTTCTTGATAAACAAATTCACAATTTCATAAATTCCTAAACCAGCAACTATTTGAAATATAATCAAGACTGGTACAAGATATCGGAAAGAATAAGTTTTACTAAATAAAATGATAAATATAAAAAATGATAAAAAATAAAGATAAAGAACAACAGTTTCTTTCTCTTTATATATTTTATCCTTTATCTTCCTTAAAATCAAGCAGAAATAAACAATAAAGATGAGAATAACAAAAACATTAAATGACAGTAGAAAATCATCAGTCAAATATGAAAAGAGGACCTTGGTGCCAATAAATGAATTGTGATTTTCAACAATAGCTCTTTGCGAGCTTTCTCTGGAAAGTAAAGACCAAACAGATCTCGGATTTGTTATAATAGTTGGTAAAAAAATAATACTGGTCAGTATAAATACCAAAATCCAAGCTAAATATATGCATAAAATATGTCTTAATTCATTTATAAACCTCTTCACTCCTGATATTTGATTTACTCTATGAAACAATAAATTAAATGTATTACTGTAATAAATAATCGCAAAAAAAACGAAAGGGAGGAGGAATAAAGAAGACATTTTTGATAAAACGGCCCACGATCCCAAAACTGCCGACATCACCAAGAATAATTTACCACCCTTTTTCCCTAAATAGATTATCAAGCACAAAATGCTTATAGTCGAAAACATACCGACAAATTTGTCAGTGGGTGTTGTAAAATATACATAATACGGTGTAGTCACAATCAACAGTAACGAAAAGGTGATTTGCCACTTGTTAAACAAAAGCCTTCGAAGTAAGTAATAAAGTGCCAAAATAAATGATGTCATTATGGCCACGATAGGAATATTGAATAGGAAGCTTAAACCTCTGTAATTATGATAAATTTGCTGATTTTCCGTGGAACTATTAATTATATTATAACCCACGCCCGACACATTGAGCTCAGAAATTAAATTCACAATTATATTAAAATCATAATTAATAATTCTCATAAATGGTCCAACTGCCCACATCACCATGACGCCAGGTTGAGAAGATTGGATGAGATTAGAAAATTGCAAACTTAAAATATCGTCCATAAAAAATCTTGAACGGTACATCCAAAGAAGTTCATCAAGATTTAGAAAATTCATGGCATGTTTTGTCTTGAAATACACGACAAAAAAAATCCCAACAAAAAGAATTATTGACACTAGGATAAAATCATGCGAATTTAACTTCAAGAACTTCATGCGAATATTTTTTACTTGTTTAGTGTCGGAACCTCGGCAAGATAAAACTTCCTAACAATGTCTTTTTTTCGTAATATTGAAATGCCTCTGCTAAAATTTAAAAAAACTGTAACCCCGTTTTACTCAAACATATTTAATTAAATAACCGCTTGTAATAATAAACCCAATTTGAAAAATCATAGCAATCAAATATATACTTATATAAAAGATGGACTTAAATTTCTCAATAATTCCGTTACTGCGAAATAATAACTCCACCGCTCCGTATAAACCGACTGCTGAAATGACGGTCACTATAGTAAAAATAGGAGACATAAATCTTACATCATGATTTTTGCTCATCAAAGTAACCATAACCACGAAAGCTATGCTATAAGCAATAATTGAGTTAATATGCTTAGTTGGTAATTCATTAAAAATAAATCTATATTTTTTATTTAATTTTAAATATATAAAAGAGATAAAAGCTAATACTGAAATTTGTGTCATATATCCCATAACAACAGAGGTTAGTTGTTTTACATAATCAAAAAATATTCTGTTGGTATAAGCACTAATGTTAGTATTTTGTTCGAAAACATCTTCCGCCTTAAAGAATAAAGCTAAAACTTCCTCAGGGTTAGTTATAATCGATGGTAAAAAAATAATGCAGGTTATTGTAAAAACCAAGAACCACCATAATAAATTTTTTAATATCTCCCTAATCTTCTTTTTATTCAGAGGCCATTTATAATATATAAATAACGCTAAAAAAAATGGAAGCAGGAATAGGCCAGATAATTTTGCTAACACCGCCCAAGATGCAAAAACTGCCGAAAAAATTAAATATTTCATATCTCTTTTTTCCGAAAGATGCACTAACATTGTCAAAAAACTTAAAGTCATAAACACATTTAGCATCTTATCACTCGGAGTTATCCAGTAGTACAAGAAAACGGCAGTCACGAGAAATAACAAAGAAAACATTGCAATAACTTGGTTAAATTTTAATTTTCGTAGCAGATAGTAAAATGATATAAAAAAAACAACCATTAAAGTAAATAATGGCACATTAAAAGCAAAGCTTATTGTTTCATAGACTCGGTATATTTCAGGATTATTCGCATTCGTAACGCTATTAAAATCTAAACCATTTGCATCAGCTTCGACAATTCTTCTTGAGATATCGGTAAAATCAAAATCAATGAATTTCATCAAAAAGCCATTAAACCAAAAGACAGTTATTCCCGGTTGTGCTGATTGAATCAACCCAGAAAAATCAAATACTAATATCTTATCCCAAAAAACTCTTGATCTTTGAAGCCATAACATTTCATCCAAACTGGCAAATGTCCAAAAATTATTTAATTTGAACACAGCTACCACAAAAAAACCAGAAAATATTACGAGAAGCACACCTACAAATTCCTCTAATTTTTTTAAGTTTGAATTAAAATTAGATATTAAATTCATAATAATATTTCTTTATCGTAATATAGATGTTTCATATTAACTTGTACAGGCGGTGGGAGTCGAACCCACAATCCGAGGAACATGGTCCTAAACCATGCGCGTATGCCAATTCCGCCACGCCTGCTCAAAAATTCAACAATATCTTAATAATATACTAATACAAAAAAAAATCAAGTGCCCCTCTTATCTCCTTTTCGAATGAAACTTTGTGTGAATATCCTTGAGATGTTTATTTGTAATGTGAGTATATATCTGGGTGGTGGTGATGCTGGAGTGTCCCAACAGAGATTGAACCGATCTGATATCTGCTCCATTGACCAACAAATCCGTGGCAAAGCTATGTCTCAAAGTGTGCGGAGTCACCCTTTTTACAATCCCCGCTCGAATTGCGTATTTTCTGACAATCCTCTGAATGCTTCTTGGTGTCAGTCTCATTTGCTTCTCCTTTTTACCATCAACATTTTTTGGTTTTTTTATATTAATAAACA
Source organism: Patescibacteria group bacterium (assembly GCA_019428855.1). Classification (GTDB taxonomy): domain Bacteria; phylum Patescibacteriota; class Minisyncoccia; order JAHIHE01; family JAGLIN01; genus JAHYJV01. Next base: position 41,677 of record JAHYJV010000005.1, read on the forward strand.
AAGCAGGATCCACATCCTTTCTCTTGCTTAAATACTTTTTGATGGCATTCTTGGCCGATTCAGAAATAAATACTAAACGAATTTTTTCTCCTTTCCCTCTCACTGAAAATTCTCCACTTTTCAAATTAACATTTTCACAGTCCAAATTTGAAATTTCACTGACTCTCAACCCCGTTGAAAACAAAAGTTCCAAAATTGCCCGATCTCTTAAATCAGAAATTTTATTCCCTGACACTGCCTCAATGAGTCTCATTACCTCCTCTGTTTCCAAAAATTCCACTTCTCTTTCATGACTTTTACCAAGTTCAATTTTTTCACCAGAAAGAGTTTCAATGTCTCTTTTTGCTAGATACTTCAAAAAACCACGCAAAGCAATAACATAATAATCTTGCGTAACCTTTTTTAAGCCTTTTTCTTTATCATCTTTATACCTGTTCAAATATAATCGATACTTTCTTACAATTTCAGCTGTGATTTGTGCTGGATGAGCTAATTTTGACCAATTGAGAAAGGAACAAAGATAATGATCGTAATTACGAATTGTGAGCTGTGATCGATTCCTCTCAATTTCCAAATACTCCAGAAATTCGTTCTTCAGTGTTCGCAGTTTATTAGTTGACATAAGTATAAATTATTGTTATTATAAAGTGCGTGTAAATAAATCAGGAGCAAAGCAAATTAGAAAAATTTTTTGCCCTTCAGAGCCTTAAATGAGGTTTTTTATTTTACAAACAGCCCAGCTAATTTTTCCAGGCGATTGCTTCTATCTACATTTTACGACATAATTAATTACTTGTCTAATAAGTAACTTTGTGCTATTATATAGACAGTCCGATATTTTGTTTTCACCGAACAACAGAATTTCCAGACAATAAACAATCTTGTTGTCTTGTTCATGTTTGATGTAGGCGTATCTACAAACAATTTAACTAAATAAATAAAACAATGATCAAAAAAGAAAAGAAAAGAAAGCTAATCAGCACATTTGGAGTTCACAAAGAAGACACTGGTTCTTCTGATGTTCAAATTGCCATATTAACAGAAAGAATTAAAGAGCTTACCTCTCATCTAAAAGATAATCACAAAGATAATCACTCCCGCCGAGGACTTTTACAAATGGTAGCAAAAAGAAAAAAACTCCTCAAAGATATTCAAGGTCGTGACCAAGACAGATATGAAAAAATCGTAAAATCACTCAAACTCAAAGCAGCTAAATCACTTATCAAAGCTGATGATTCAAAAAAAGAAGACAAAAAATAGTATTCCTATTATCAAAGAAGAATTTGATTACATGAGTTTGAAGCACAAAGACCAAAGAATAGGTGTTTTTGTTGATGCTCAAAATATGTATCATAGTGCCAGAAATATATTTCAAGCTCGTGTTAATTTCAAAAATGTCCTTGAAGCTGCCGTTGCGGGGAGAATTTTAATTCGAGCAATTACTTATGTCATCAAAACTGAAAGTGGAGAAGAAAAATCTTTTTTTGAAGCCATGGAAAAACTGGGTTTTGAAATAAAAGAAAAAGATTTGCAAATTTTCCCTGGAGGACAGAAAAAGGCTGATTGGGATGTAGGATTAGCTGTTGATACCATCAAGCTTGCCGACAAACTTGATGTTGTCGTGATTGTTTCTGGAGACGGAGATTATGAACCTCTCGTAGAATATTTAAAGATTAATAAAGGTTGTCGAGTTGAAACGGTTGCCTTCGGAGAAAGCACCTCTGCCAAACTCAGAGATGTGGCAGATGAATTCATGGATTTAAGCAAAGATAAGAAGAGATTTTTAATAAAATAGTTTTGATATTGTAATTTTATAACTATCAAATCTATGAATCAAAAAACCTATGTTTGATAAAACAAAAGAAAAAATTAAGAAGAAGATAAAAATAATGAAAAAGGCAGCTTTTTTGGCTTTTATTTCATATATTTATGACAAGGTGGCAAACAGAAAAGATAAAAAGAAATTTATCGAAGATGTGGAGTATAAAGTGGAAAAAAAAGATTTTGATAAATTGAAATAAACAATTTTTATTTTCTAATTTACCCGGCAGTGATGTGAGATACAAGTATGCGAAATGAAAAAATCGCTTGAAATATCATGTGCTGATAATAAGAATATAAAAATAAAAATAGGAAAGAGGTTCCTTTATTTCTCTCATCGCTTAGAATAACAAATGGAAAATATACAAAGCGGAATTCAGATTTCAATTTTTAAAGTTTTTTTACAAATTGAAATCTGAACTTCAGAAAAAATATTTTGCAGTTTAGAATAAATAATAATTAAAAAATTAATCAATTTGCTGGGCTTTAAACAGTTAGATTAAAATATTGTTTTTAAAAAAACAATATTGTCTAGAGTTTGCAACTCAGCAAATTAAAGGAAAATCAAAAATGGAAGTGCAAACATTTAAAAAAGAAATTGCGGGACGAGAATTAATCATTGAAACTGGCAAGCTTGCGGGACAAACAAATGGGGCAGTGACAGTGCAATATGGCGACACCGTGCTTTTGGCCACAGCAGTGATGAGCGACAGACAAAGAGAGGGGATTAATTATTTTCCCTTGATGGTGGATTATGAAGAGAGGCTTTATGCGGCTGGAAAAATAAAGGGAAGTCGATTTATGAAAAGAGAAGGAAGACCGACTGACGAAGCAGTTCTTTCAGGAAGAATGGTTGATCGAATTTTACGACCACTTTTTAATGGACGAATCCGAAATGACATTCAAGTAGTTATCACAATTTTATCAGTAGATCAAGAAAATGACGCTGATTTTTGTGCTATTGTGGGGGCTTCTATGGCACTCGCAATTTCTGATATCCCCTGGAACGGTCCAGTTGGAGTAGTTCGCGTAGCAAAAGTGGATGGCACGATTGTTGCTAACCCTACCTACGACCAAAGAGTTCAAAGCCCATATGAAATAATTATTGCTGGAAAAGCCGACAAAATTAATATGGTTGAAGCTGGAGCAAAAGAAGCTCCCGAAGTAGATATTATAGAAGCTTTTAAATTTGCCGAACAATATATCAAAGATTTAACCGATTTTCAAATTGAGATTGTTTCTCAAATTGGAAAAACAAAAAAAGAAGTAAAACTCGTTCAAGCCGACAAGGAAACAGAAGAAGCCATCCGACAATTTCTTTCTCCGAAAGTTTATGACCTCAATTTCAACACTTCCAAAGAAGAACAAGAGACGAAAAGAGAGGAATTTAACAAAGAGTTGAAAGAATTTGTGGTTGAAAAATTTGGAGCAGAAGTGATGTCAGTTGCACGAATTATTGAAGAAGAGGAAACGGATACTCTGATGCACAAGAGTATTCTTCAAGACGACAAAAGACCTGACGGCCGAAAGATGGATGAAGTAAGAGCAATCAGTTCAGAGGTCGGACTTTTGCCACGAACTCATGGTTCGGGACTTTTCAACAGGGGAGCAACACAAGCTTTAACGGTGGCAACACTGGGAGCTCCAGGAGATGAACAAACTCTTGATGGTATGGAAGAAAATGGCACGAAGAGATTTATGCATCATTATTCATTTCCTGCTTATTCTGTCGGAGAAGTTGCTCCAAACCGAGGTCCAGGCAGAAGAGAAATTGGTCACGGTGCTCTGGCTGAAAAAGCACTAGCTTGTATGATTCCCAATAAAGAAAGTTTCCCTTATACCATCAGACTTGTGTCTGAAATTCTTTCTTCTAACGGATCTTCATCAATGGCAAGCGTCTGCGGCAGTACGCTGTCTTTAATGGATGCTGGAGTTCCAATTGCGAGGCCGGTAGCTGGAATTGCCATGGGCTTAATTACAGGCCAAAATGGTGAATATAAATTATTAACAGACATTCAGGGTCCAGAAGACCATTACGGAGATATGGATTTTAAAATTGCAGGAACTGAAATTGGAATTAATGCTTTACAAATGGATGTCAAGTTAGAAGGCATCACAATCACTATTATTGAAGAAGCACTATTGGCCGCTCGAAAGGCAAGAATGCATATTATTGGCATTATGAATAATTCAATAGCCAAACCGCGAGAAAACTTATCTCAATATGCACCAAGAATTACCACTCTGCAAATTAACCCAGAAAAAATTAGAGATGTCATCGGACCCGGCGGAAAAATTATAAATGAAATTATAGCGGCAACTGATGTAGCAATTGACATCGAAGATGACGGTCTTGTATTAATAACTGGAAAAAATGCTGGTGGAGCCAAGAAAGCTGAAGAATGGATAAAAAACCTCACCAGAGAAATTGTAGCTGGAGAAATTTTCGAAGGAACAGTTGTTAAGATTATGGACTTTGGAGCATTTGTGGAACTTCTTCCTGGTAAAGATGGACTGGTTCATATTTCAGAACTTGCCGAAGGACGCGTTGAAAAGGTTGGAGATGTTGTCAAAGTTGGAGATATTATCAAGGTTAAAGTCAAGGAAATTGACAACCAAGGAAGAATAAACTTAACTCACAAAAGAATTTAAATTTTTTAACTGATTTTTTATGAGTAACAAAACTGTAAGAACAATGGCAGAGGATATTGAAAGTTTGAAAAAAGAAGCTTTGTCTTCTCAGGAGGCAAAATCAGATACTGCTACCCCAGTTCCAACGCCTCTTGCTCCCAGTGAACCAACAAAGAAAGATGAGATTCAAAAAATAAATACGGCTCCTATTTCCGATAATAGTCCATCAAAAACAACTACCCCAGTTCCAACTGTGAAATTTTCTGGTGCCGTAAATGATGCTCAAAGTAATGAACTAAAAACTTTAATCAACAGAATATCACGACAAACAGAAAAAGATATAGATAATGCGTCTGATATAAGCATTAAAAAAAGCGAAACAGAGACAAATACATCACCAAGTCTGCAAAATGACTCAGCACAACAAAGTAAAAAGGATAATAATACTATCAAGCCAGACCTTAATTCTACACCGAGAAATTATTCGCCAACAAATAATGCTGCCAAGAAAGAAGATAAAAAAGAACAAATAGAAAAAGAGACGCTTGATGATATAATCAATGAAGAAAAATCAACAGACGCTGATGCTAAGAACAAAGATATTGAGGATTTAAAAAAACTATTAGAGAGAATATCCAATACTTCATCTGATAATACTACAAAGGAAGCACACAATGAGAGTTCTTCTTTAAATAGTGAAAAGATAAAATCACAAGAACTTGATCAGAAAATCCAAAACGATTTAAAATCTGATTTTACGGCGAATGAAACAAAATCAATTACTACAGATAAAACTAAACCGATTGCAAATAACATAAAAGAAAGTTTGCCATCGGAAATTAAAAATGAAATAGAACCAATTACGACTTCTACACCAGAAAAGAAGACAACTACTCCAAACGACAAAAAAGCACTGTTTCAAACTAATCTAACGACAGGAGTGGAACAAACAGCTACAAATCTAAAGTCTGCTGTTATGCCAACGACGCTATCATCAAGTACAGAGAAATTTAACAAGACTGAAACAGTAATGTCTAAAGTCAAAGATGACGATAAACTCCTCGAAGAAAAAAAAGAAAAAACATCTTTTTGGAAAAAATTTTCAAAGGCTAAAAAAGAAACAATCTCAGCTGAAAAGATTAATCAATTGACACCTGCAGCTCAACTTCAAAACGAGAAAAAAAATGATATTAATGAAAAACCAACGAATGCTGCTATTGTCGGATCTGGAGTCATAGAAAGTGCTCAAACAAAGCAAGAAGAAAGCGAAAAAAAGAAACAATTGATTAGCAATTATTATAAAGCAGATTATATTTCTCCAGTTGACAGGCTTGCTCAAGGAAAACAAGAACTTTATAGTTCACTTTCAAAAAAAGTAAACCTGAAAAGTGAAAAAGGGGAGCTAGATGCGCTAAAGCAGACCGAAGAAGGAAAAAAGAAGGAAAGAGTAATTACAAAAGACCAAGAATATAGAGAGTTAAAAAAGAGCATTAAACAGAAATATCATATAAGACTTTCTCTTCTTCCTTGGAAAAGAATTATTGTTCTTTCAATTTTTTTCCTTATTATAGTTGGCGTTGGCTATTGGAAGCTATTTTCAGCTATCACCCCATCTCCACCTCCACCTCCACAAATTGTTATCACAGGTGAGGAAATAAATGAATTTTCAAACATGGAAGATGAACTTGTTTTCAAGAAAAACGATTTCAATGTAACTCAACTCGAATTAGATGCCAAAACTATTTTTGCTCAAAACAAAAATATTGAGATTATTAAATTAAAATTTATTGACAATGATACCGACCAGCAAGTCTTAACTTTTGAGAAAGCTCTTGAAATGATTCGAGTCAAAAATGACGAGGTAACCTTACCATCTGATTTTCTTAATTTAACCACCAATTCATATAATATCTTCATTTTTAAAACAACCAAAGTACCAGTTTCTATTAGATATGGGATTGCTGTCAAAGCAAAAAGCGAGAATTCAGATAAGTTTCAGTTGATGATGAAATCATGGGAAGAAAATAGAATCCCAAATCAAAAAATGATAAGAATTCTGAAACCATTGTTTGTCAATGATGCTGGATTTGAGGAAGCTGATACATTTTTTTCTTCCGTTAATTATTCAAAAGAAAACATTGAATTGCGCTATGTTGGGATCGAGGGAAGTGAAAAAGCTATAGACTATTTCATTCACAAAGATATTTTAGTTATCACAACATCAAAAGACAGTGCCCTTCTGATGGCCGACCTCTTGATTAATTAAAATTCTTAACCAATAAATATGAATAATAAAAAAATATTTCCCCTTATCTGCTTTATTCTCTTGGTAGTTGCGATAATAATGACGACCTACTTTAAAAATCTTGAAAAAAAGGTTGCCCAAGAAAATGCAAAAATTGAGCGGGAAAATAACAATCAAGGCCTAATCACTGATGACGAAAATTAATCGACAATATCCTAAAAAAACATTCATACTTAATATGAGTGTTTTTTTATTTGCTTTGAATTACGAAATGCCTCCTTTTGTCATTTCGAAATGAGCGATAGCGATTGAGAAATCCCTTCAACAATATAAATTGCGATAATAATATTGAAGGGATTTCTCGCTTAAGGCTCAAAATGACACAAAAATTTGCATTTCGTAATTCAAAGTAGTTGACTAAATTTCAAAAACCGCTAATATCATATTATGAGTTCTAAAAAATAATATTATATAAAAAGAGTTAGCACAGGTTATTAGAATCTGAAGGAATTGAGATAAATCCTACATTCAGCAGAAGACTAATAAAATTTATAGATGTTGCCTTTTCAAATAATGGTTTTCAGGCAAAGATATCTGGAAACTGATTAACAAAGAGCTTTTAGTTTTTTTCTTTCTTTGTATTTATTAATAGACTAAAAAATGTAGGAGGCTCCGATAAAATGATTAAGATACAATTTTGGAATTTGTTAATAAGTTTATCCTGAATTTATATAATGTGCTTTAAAGAGGTTTCTATAGTGTTTATCAAATATATTGGAAGGGTGACTGAGTGGTTGAAAGTGCTGCTCTCGAAAAGCAGTGGGCCAGCAATGGTTCCGCGAGTTCGAATCTCGCCCCTTCCGCCTCGAAAAAAAAACTGACACTCTGAAGGTGAACTCCAGCGATATATTGATTTTTCATCTAATAAAATTGGCTGTATCTCACTTTTTTCCAAGAACATTGTTGTCTTATTCAGAACTTAAGAACATCTTATCCACAGAAAACGGTTGACAAGTCTTAAAGTTATGCGAGACTCTATTATTAAAGTAGTATATGATATAGAAAGAGGAGGGGATAGACAAATGTCTATTTGTTATAGTTCTTTAACAAAAACAAATCAACTTTTTCAAGGGAAGGTTTTTAGAGGGTTATGAGATAAGTTGAAAGTCCATAAAGTAAGTGAATTAATCACTTTATAACTTTCTACTCCGACATATAATCTTTTAGAAATCTCCCTTGAAGAAGTTAAGGGAGTAATATAAAATTCAGGAGGTGATTTGCCATTAAAAAATATAAAAAGCCCGTGGTTGTAAGTCCCGGTTATTCCCCTGAGCCAGTAGAGGCGGGATGTTGCCTGACTAGTTGCGGTGGATCGCCTGGCGGAATGCAAGCAGGACGACATCTTAATCGCGAAGCTAAATCAACGCTCGCAATTTTAGAGATGTTAGAATAGATCATAATAATTTATTCTGCTTGAAAAAATATACCCGATGAACAATGGAGCATAATCTAATAATTATGCTCCGAACTTTTCTGTGCTACAGAACTGAGAATTATAAGGAGGAATTAAAAAACAATGAGAGTTAAGATTAGAAAAGAAAGAAATTGCTATTTGGCATATTTTATTGATTCACGCCGAGTAGTGGAGATTAATGAAGTTGGTTCAATTATTCTAAATCTGCTGTTTAACCAAGAAAAAGATACGAAAAAAATCGCTGAAATTATAGCGGATAATTATCAAATTTCGTTATCTCAGGCAAAGAACGATATCGCTGAATTTTTAACAGAGATTAAAGCAGAAGTTCATCCTAATGGTTTCAATGTAATTGAACAAAAGCAACTGGAAGTTCCATTGGGAATAGAGCTGGAAATTACCACTTCTTGTAATTTGTGTTGTAAGCACTGTTTTCAGAAACATCACGATGGTGCGCATATGCCAACAAAAAAAGTCATCGGCATTATTGGCAAGCTTGCTGATTGTCAAGTGTGCGAAGTGAGTATTATTGGCGGAGAACCGTTTAAGCATGAAGGACTAATGGAAATTTTGGAGTATTGCCAAAGTCGGGAAATGGCTGTCAATTTAGTTACCAACGCTACACTTATAGACAAAGCTACGATTGAAAAGTTGGCTAACATTAGTCGTCTTGTCATAATTGTCAGTCTTGATGGCACAAAAGAAATTCATGATTACATTAGAGGCAAAGGTGTTTTTAGCAAAGTTGACTTTATTTTAAAACAACTCTGCGCTAAAAACATTGCCATTGAAATAACTTGCACGCTCAATTCGGCTAATCTTCCAATTTATCGAGAAGTTATTGAGTATTGCGAAAGTCTAGGTGTTCCTTGTAATTTCAATTTGTTTAAGCCATTTAAAACAGAGCACGAGAAATTGATTCCCAATCCTAATATATTTTTTGAAACAATTGCTGACCTGCTTAGATTGCGACGCGACAAAGAATATAAAATTGGACTATCAAATGCCGCTATTGTTACTGAATTACTTGGATTGCCTTCTCGCAATGAATGTCGTGCCACAAGATCGGGAATGGTCATTGATGTAAATGGCAGAATGATTACATGTCCCTCGTTGCTTGCAGCTGGTTATTATCAAAAAGATGAACTGCCGTTTTTTGATGATAATTTCATGGAAACATGGCAAAATCATGAAATCTTTGCTCGCTTTAGAAAGAATGGTCTTCAGGAATGCCAAGCGCGATCTTTTATTTTCAACAAAGATGTACATGGCTATGATCCGTATGGAATCACTGCTTTTCGCGAGTATTGGCACAATAAAAAAACAGAATAATCAAATTAAAATGAAAAATATGGCTACCGAACAACCGGTAGTCTTTTTTTGAATGTAGAAGTCATTATAGTTCTTGAGTTCGATGCATTTTATCTAACTTTTTTTGTTGAGAAGCTAATCTAAAATAAGAACCGCAAATTAAGTTTTGTTTATCTGTAGATATTTTTTGAACAAAATATCTATACAGATGCAACCATTGCTTAAAATTTAAATCGCCAGGTCTGGCGGATGAAGCAAATTTTAATATTTGAGATTGACGCTTGAACTGTTCATGAGTAAGAATTTTTTTTATCCTTTCTTTTAAATTTCTGCCATGTTGAATAAAAATATAAGCAATAAAATCGTTGTATTTTTTTACTTCTTCAATAATGATTAAAGGTTTGTCACGCTTTTTAATCCTAAGCAGGACTATATTTACTTTGGGCGCTGGAAAAAAATCAGTGCGTTTGAAGTGATATAATATTGTTAATTCAAAATATGGCTTTATCATCAACGAACTAAACCGCTCTTTGCCACAGGGACTGCCAGCGTATTTTTTAGCCGCTTCTTCTTGAATAATCAAATATGAATCTTCCGGCGGATTGGGCGCTAGCGTTAATTTAGCCATTATATCAGCCGTTAGGTTAAAGGGGATATTTGAAAAAACTTTATAACTTTCTCTAAACGGCAGTTTTGTTTTTAAAAAATCCGCAAACACTATTTCTGTATTCTTTTTGCCAGCAAACATTTGATTAAGTTTTTCAAACAAATTTCGGTCATACTCTATGGCAATCACTCTGGCGCAATGTTTAGCCAACTGGCAAGTAATTACACCTCTTCCTGGACCTATTTCATAAACTACATCGCTATTGCTAATACTGCTGTTATTTACCAGTTTGGCAATTAATTCAGATCTCCGCAAGAAATTTTGTGAATGACTTAATTGTCTTCCGCCTGTTATTAAAGTTTTTAAATATTCATTCCTATTGTTATTTTTATATCTCATAATGTTTTTATAGATAATAATAATTTATCTCGCGATTAGTTTATTCGACTTTATCGGCTTTTAGAATTTTTGTTCAAATAAATTATAGCATATTTACTTTAAAAAGTTTATCCTGAGTTATACTACAAATTTCGGTGTCATTTTAGATGATTTGGGACCCTTGACAAACTTTTTCTTCGTGCTAGACTCTATTATTAAAGTAGTATATGATATAGAAAGAGGAGGGGATAGACAAATGTCTATTTGTTATAGTTCTTTAACAAAAACAAAATAATCCTTGGTTGATTTTCATTTTTTTTTATTTGA
>JAHYJV010000038.1 GCA_019428855.1 Patescibacteria group bacterium
TAGGAAACTTTAATTCTGATCCTGATGAATTTAACCAGGAATTAACTGAGTGGTTAATTGAGTATAATTTCGGCAGACCGCATCAAACCCTCAATTATGAAACTCCGATGAATTTTAGTAATGTGTTGGACTAATACAGATTCTTGACATTTATTTAAAATTGTGAAATAATGATATTGCTTAGTAAATGACAAGATTTCTTTTCAGTATAAAAAATCTGACCTTGAAGTTTACAGGTCAGATTTTTTATCAATAACAATATAAACAATTATGGAAGCAGCAACATTTAATGGACTCGGTATTGCACCCGATATCCTTAAAGAACTAAACAAGAAAGGGTTTTCAGTGCCCACCCCCATTCAGCTTCAGTCTATCCCGCCCGCAATTGAAGGAAAAGATGTCATCGGCATCGCCCAAACTGGCACGGGAAAAACACTGGCTTTTGCGATACCTATAATTCAAAAACTTATTTCATCGCCATCAAATGGACTTATCGTGCTCCCCACCCGAGAACTCGCCATTCAAGTTAATGAATCTCTCGAAAAAATCGGAAGGTCCTTGGGACTTCGAACGGCGATTATCATTGGTGGAGACAATATGAATCGCCAAATCAGGCAAATCAAAAGTAATCCGCACATCATCATCGCCACACCGGGAAGACTAATTGATCACATTCAAAGACGAACAGTTTCTTTGCATAAAATTTCAATTCTTGTCCTCGATGAAGCAGATCGCATGCTTGATATGGGATTTGAAAAAGAAATCAAGAAAATTCTCGTCGAAATTCCAAGAGAAAGGCAAATTATGCTTTTTTCAGCAACAATGCCCCCAAAGATTATGGATATTGCCAAAATACATATGCAATTACCAATCAGAATTGAAGTTGCCCCCGCTGGATCAGTCACAAAAAATGTCACTCACGAAATTTTTTTTCTGAAACAAACTTCAAAAATTGCACTCTTGGACACAATTTTAAAAAAACATATCGGTAGCACATTGATTTTTTCCCGAACAAAATTTGGGGCAAAAAAAATTGCCGCTCAAATTCGCAATATGGGTCACACTGCATCAGAGATTCATTCAGACCGAAGTTTAAGACAAAGATTAACTGCTCTTTCGGGCTTTAAAACCGGTAAATATCGAGTTCTCGTAGCAACAGACATTGCCGCCAGAGGAATCGATGTTACGAATATTGAACTGGTGATTAATTATGATTTACCTGAAGCACCAGAAGATTATGTACATCGCATTGGAAGAACTGGTAGAGCTGACAGTCATGGACATGCAATTTCCTTTGCTACACCAAATCAAAAGTTCACTATTAAAATGATTGAACGACTTATCAAAAAGCAACTACCTGTATCCAAAGTACCAGTACTTTCCCAGGATAGTTATTCTGACAAAGAAGCCAAGCCCAACAACACAGAAAATAGAAGAAGTTTTCATCAGGGAAAAGGAGCACATTCAAATGCAAATAGTCCAAAAAATTCTTATGGTCGTGCAGACTATTTAGGACATTCCAGTTCAGACAGGCGTTTAAGTTCTGGTCAGAACTCAAATTCACGAAACAATTTTCAAACCGACTACAAAGGTAAAAGAAGTAGACCGGATTCTAGATTAAGTAACAAAACGAATTAAATCTCTAGAAAGAGACAAGTCTCCAGAAAAAAAATCAACATCAGCTGATGTTGATTTTTTTAATAATTGAGAACAATAGCTTTTCGCTATCTTGAGTATTAAGGTTTAATTATGCTCTCATTTTGATCGCTGGTGAGCTTTATAGTTTTAATCTCATCTAAATTATCAATTCTGTTTGCTTTTAAATATTGATTTGAAAGAGAATAGAGAACATCATCAATATATAAACCTCGGCTAACATTATTCCAACTGTATGAGCTATTTTCATTTGAATGATCTATTTTGCCCTTCAATTCAAAACCTTTTTTACTAATATTGAATACTGCAATGCCGTTAAAATATTTTATCATCGGTGGCATTATTTTCATATTTTCTTCAATAGCATTTCCCTCTCGAATTTCTATTAAATTTCCTTGGTCACTTACTGGAATGACAAGTAAATTTTTATCTTTGGAAAACAAAAATGCTTTGTGCTCATTAATGGCGATGGAATTACTATCGCGGTCTCCCATAACATATTTGTCAATTTCAATTGGATTTGAAACATCAGATACATCAAACAAGGAAAGCTTCACTCCGCCAGTAATTCTACCATTTTCATCTGATTCTTTGCCCAGACCAATCAAGGTTGTTTCATCATACGGATGAAGATAACTTGAAAATCCTGGTACTTTCAATTCGCCCAAAACTGTCGGTTTTGTCGGATCATCAAGACCAATGACAAAGAGTGGATCGGTTTGCTTAAAAGTCACCATATAAGCTCTATTTTGCATAAACCTTACGGAATAAATCCTCTCTCCCCTCGCCAACTCCTCAACTTGACCGACAACCTTCAACTTCTCATCAAGAACATAGAGGTTACTGTATGATTCTCTGTCTTGGCTGTCTATAAAGCTTGACCATGTACTATTTTTTGTCGTGGCAATTCGAAAATAACCATTATTTTCGTCCATAGAAAACTGATTTAAGACAATGCCCGTGACCTCACCAGATGCTTTGTATTTTAAATCACCCTTATTAATCCCAATTTTATGTATGACAGTTTTTTCAAGCTCTTTAGAAATATCTTCATATCTTTCTTTAATTCTCTTTGCCATTTCAGCTTGAAGTTCTTTTTCAAAATCTTCTTCAAAGATATTTTCATATTTCATCATCATCATGGAAAGCTTCATTTGTTTTTCTATCAAAGGAAATGTATCTTCATCCATTTTTTCAATCTTCTCCGCTGTCTCTTTGTCCTTTTCGCTTAAAAGTGGATAAACTTTTTCTTTAAATATTTCCAAAACTATATCACCCGTTAATTCTTCTTCACTCACTCTTTTATTAAATGTAATATATAGATTTTCAAAAGAGACAAATATATTATTTTGATATTCATCTAGCAGATATGCTTCGCTTTGCAATTTTTCAGACAAATTGCTCAAATTGATTGCCGAAACAGTCATTAAATTATATGAATAATAATTATTATCAAAATAATATACATCTGGACAATAACAATTGACATCCTCCACATTACTACTTAAAAGCTTTCCATCTTCAATAAGAAGTGGCACAGGATAGTCTTTATATAAGTATGAATTATTAGCAGTTACCAAATATACATAATCTCCAATCATCCTTGAATCTGATAAATTTCCTTCAAAAACATAACTCTTTATTTCTGTTGGTTGAGTTCGATCTGAAATATCATAGATTTTTACATACGAATAATTTCGAAATCTATTTTGAGGAAGGAGGTCTTTATATTCTGAAATATTATAAGAATAGTTTTGACCATAAACCAACAGCTTGTTATTATTTATATAAATTCCGCTGGGACTTGAATTAACTTTAATTCTTGAAACTTCTTTTGAATTTTCAGCAGGATAGGCATCCAAAATCACAACCTCATTTCCACTAATTGTATAAATATATTTCCCATCGTTTTTCACGATATCTCCTTCATCAACACCATAAACTTGAACATTTGTTTTTGAATAATTATCATTAGAAATGGGATTTTCAGATTTAGTTGGAACGGTAGTAGGTGGCTTGTCATATCCCCATCCTTCAATGGCATCAGATGATTCAGTATTGATAAAATCTCTTCTTTCTTCAAATGAATTCACACCTCCAATAAAATTACCTGATAAATATCCATAAACATTTAAAATTTTCTCATTCATAAAATACTGCATTTCCGAATAGTTATTAAACTTCTTAATATAGTTTTCAAGATCTTCCTTTTCTTCTTCATTTATCACAGGAGGTTTAAAAGGATTTAAAGTATCACGATCACCATCCTTAATTGAAATAATCAATACTACACTACCAGCTATAAATATAACAAAAAATAAAATAAACAAAAAAATATTGCTCAGGTTTTTTTGTGATCTATTTTTATTCTTTTTATAATCACCGTTATTTTTTAAATTTTGATTTTTATCCATATTTATTTTAATTTAATTAATACAAAAACTATTATAATAAAATAATTTTAAAAACCTAATTTGCGAAGAATTTATTTTTGAATATTAAAACTTGCCACTTGATACAGCAAGAACAACAAGAACCGCTACGAGAAATGTTACAAAAAGAATTGCTGGGACATTGTCTTGTTTTTTTGTTTTCCTTTTTCATCTTTTTAGTTTAATTTTTTAATAAATTTCTTTTTCTAATTTCTTTATTAATTATAATGCCATTAGATTTTTTCAGACATATTTAATATTATATTTTATCAATTCTCCCTGTTTCTAATAAATAGTCCCTTAAAGCATCTTCCCACGACCTCATTTGAGGAAGTTTTGTGTTAACAAGCATTGAATATGTTGGCCTTTGTGCTGCTGTCGGAAATTCACGAGAAGCTACTGGCTTTATAACTGGTCTTATTTCACATAACTCAAATATTTTTTGTGCAAACACATACCAACTACAAAAATTGGAATTTGTAATATGATAAATTCCATACGGTTTTCCAGATTCAATCAAATCTTTTGTTTGTTCAGCGAGGTCTTTTGCATATGTAGGAGAGCCAAATTGATCGTTGACAACTTTCAACTCTTTTTTCTCCTGGAAGAGTCGCATCATCGTTTCCACAAAATTATTTCCATGTTTACCAAACAACCATGAAGTTCTAATCAAATAATATCTCGGCTCAATGTCTAGAATCATTTTTTCGCCAAGAGCTTTTGATTTGCCATACATATTTATTGGAGCATACTTGTGATTTTCCCGATATCCATTTTGAGATTGTCCATCAAAAACATAATCTGTACTGAAATGAATGAACAGAGCATTTATTTCCTTGCAAATTGTGGACAAAAAACCCACCGCACAGCCATTCACCTTATAAACCAAGTCCTTTTCTGATTCGGCTTTATCCACCGCAGTGTAGGCTGCTGCGTTGATAACAACATCAGGTAGTAATTCGCCAATCTTACTCATCACATCGTCACGCTTTGTAATGTCAATTTGTGCTTTGTCCCACAAAACAAGTTCATGCCCACCTTGAAAAACCTCCACTAATTCGCTTCCCAACATGCCCTTAAAACCGATGATTAGAATTTTCATATATATAAATTACAAATTTATTCAAATACTTCGATCAACAAAATAAACCAAAATAACTTAAAACATAAAAAAAAATTATTGCCTTAAATAGGATAGAATATCATTTTAAAATAATATAATCAACGCCTACCACCCACCAATTAAGACTCCAACTCACCAACAAAGTTCTGTTTGAAAAAATAAAACGAAGCCGAAAGCCACATCAGAAATATGATTTTTTACAAAATCACATCTTCGCCCGCTATCAAATCCAGAATGACAGTTATAAATTATTCAAGTTTGACAAAAAAATAAGCAGATGACACACACTTCGCAAATCTTTTTTGTTTGCTCGCTGAATGCTTAATTTTATAATCCGAAATAATTGTTAAGGTAGAGCTGCTATTCTTTCGATAGCTGTAATGACAGCATAAGAGAGTAGAATTAAAATTGCCCCCAATAAAGTATATGTAATCAGTTTTTTTGCCTTCTCACTATTTTCGGGATTAGAACCAGAAATGATATAAAGAACTCCACTACCGATTAAAAATAATAAAATAATACCACTTGCGAATGATAATAATATTCTCGTAGCATCATTCAAGACAACAACAATGTCTTTGTCAAATTTTTCAAGCTCCATTGCCATTAATATTTTTGGAAATCCAATGCTTATTAAAATTAATAAATTTGATATTTTTTTGATGATACTTCTGGAAATCATTACTGTGAGTTATTTTATGATTATATATTTATTTATCACATTTCCTGCTGTATTTTATGCTGAATCTGAGAGCTCGCTTGACAATATTTAATTTTGTTCCACTGAATTTTTGAATCTAAAAATCTTACGGCTGAACAAGTATTGCGGCAATCAAGGCCATCAAGGCATAGGAAATCAAAACCAAAGCCAGTCCAAAAAGTGCATACTGTATAGTTTTTTTAGCTTTTTCTTGAGTGCTTGGATTAGAACCAGAAATGATATATATAATTCCACCAAGTATTAAAATTAGCAGAGATATAGAACTGAGGTAGAAAAGTATAATTGATGTTATATCATCAACTATACACACTATTGGCTTGCTTCCAATTGTGGGTTTCTGAGAATAATCACAAGTGCTACAAATAGAACAAATATGACAAGATTCACCTTCAGCACAATCCGCATCCGATTCACAAATTTCTGCCCCTGTTATCACTCCGTCACCACAGACATCACAAGAAGGTTTTGGTGCAGAACATTCGCCAGTACAATTATCTATTACTCCTGTCCCGCCACAGGCATTTCGGTTACAATCTGCAGTACCATAAAGGGTTGGTGATGGTGCAGAACAAGTACTATCACACTGAATTACTCCTGTCCCGCCACAGGCATTTCGGTTACAAGGATTGCCCATGTTGACATCGCAAGCAGCGGTTACCGTAAAATTATATGAAGCATAATTTTCATTTAAATCATTATCATACACCAACACATTGAAGGTGTGTGTTCCGACAGTATAAGGACCACCAACATAATTGCATATTGTTACTGCACCGCAAGTCTTTTCATAGACTCCGTCAATTAAAATATACATTGCTGCGATACCACCAGCATCCGAGGCATTTCCTGTAAAACTAACTGTCTGAGCATCTGTTGGACTACTCGGTAAAAAAGTTCCGCTGACAGTCGGAGGAGTGATATCCGGAGCAGGAGAAGATAGTACATCAAACTTCATCCTGAAGTTTTGACATTCTACATCCCATGACGTATCAGCACTTAACCATAATTCTACAGTATCATCAGTATATAAACTCAAAAAAAAGTCTTGAGTTTCTGTAACAAAAGTATCTGATGATGTACTCTTTACATCTCCAAGCAAATATCCATTAACCCTAACTTCTGCGTTAGCCGTATGGTTTTTATTATAATCAGCTTTAAAATCAAATACGACTCTCCAAGAACCTATATATGATTCAGTCATTATCAATGTTTTTGCTTTAATATTATTTTCCTGCACAACCAAAAAATTATCGTCGCTCGCATATTGCACCGTATCGCTGGCAATTATTACTGTCGCCTCACTCGCCGCACTAAAATAAATTCTGAAATTTGCAACATAGACAGAATCTGGATCTGCATACGCATATAATTGTATTTTATCACCAGAATTTATTGTAATATTTGTAAAATCTTCAGTAAATGTTTTCAAAGGAACAGTATTACTACGTTCAGTACCCCAAGGCTGATCGTTTTTATATATTCTGGCGTAACCAAAATCATGTCCACTAAGATCAAAAGAGATTCTCCATGAACCTGTGTATGAGTCGGTCATTGTTATTTCTTTTATTTTTTCATAGATCTCAGAAGCTATTGGTTGGGTTGCATCTCCATCGCTCGCATATTGCACCGTATCGCTGGCAGTTATTACTGTCGGCGCACTAAAATAAATTCTGAACTTTGCAACATCGAGATAATCTGAAAGTGGATCTGTATGCGCATATAATTGTATTTTATCA
>JAHYJV010000039.1 GCA_019428855.1 Patescibacteria group bacterium
AATATAGTTTCTCCTACTTCAGCTGGCGCACCTGACACAACAAGTGCTCCGATTTCATTGGGCGCTTCACCAAACTTAAGTCAATTGTGTATAAAAATATATACCTCAAAAAGTAAAGGTGCGGATGGATCAAATGTATATATAAGAGACATTTGGGTTGAAGGAACTTATACTCCTCCCGCCAACAATCCTCCAATTTTGATCGTAAATCAGCCTGACGGAGTTGGAGATACTGTTACGGTTGGAAATAATTATAATATAAATTATGATTTATCTGATACTGAAGATGCTGCCACAGTTGATTTTTATTACGATAATGATGCAGTTGGAAATAATGGAACATTAATTGCAAGTTGTGTAGGTCAAGGAAAAGGAGTTGGAGCAACTTGTTCTTGGGACACAACAGGAATGACACCAGGAAATTATTATATTTATGGAAAAGCTGACGACGGCATAAATCCATCTGTTTATGATTACTCGTCAGGAGTAATTACAATTAATGCACCTGCGTCTCCCCCAAATGCTACTGGATATGTTAATAACACCGAAGGAACACTGCTTGACGGCGGAAGATCATCTCAACAAATCACAATTTCCGGATCAAGCTTCGGAACTGGTCCTTCTGACGGAATAAATAATGCTGTAAAAATTGGCACATACATTGTACCTGACGAAAATGTTATTTCTTGGAATGATGCTACAATTATTTTTTCGATTCCAAGTGCTACATCAACTTACGGAGGAACTGGAACAAATGGCCTGATTATCAGAGCAAGTGGTTTAGATGACAGCTCTCCACAAAATTTTTATATCTATCCTAATATAACTTCAATTTCAACAAACAGCGAACAAATTGGCACAAACATAACGGTTTTTGGTGATCATTTTCAAACTCTATCAGGTTCTATAATAATTAATTCCCAAAGTGCCACAATAATTGGGGGATGGAATGAAACAAGCTTAACAGTTCGCACTCCAGGACAAGAAGGCGCTGGAAATATTTCTGGTAAAATTCAAATTATAAGAAACGACACGAAAACAAGTAACCAATTCCCGAACGACCCAACAAACTTCTCAATTCTAGCCCCTTCAGTTTCATCTTCAAATCCAGCATCTGCCACCACTGGTCAAAGTTCAGTTTCAATTGAATTTACAGGACTTGGAATTGACACCGAAATTGGCACAGACCCAATTTTAAAATTAGTTAAATCCGGAGAATCTGACATACTGGGCACAGGATATACGACTGTAACTGCATATCAAACAATTAGCGCAAATTTTGATTTATCAAGTGCTGTAACTGGTACTTGGGATTTGGTGATCACAAATATGGACGAACAAAGCGGAACTTGTGGTGGATGCCTTATCATAGACAATCTAAGCGGCCCCGTTGTCACGGGCATAAATCCTGCCTTTGGACTTAATTCTGGAATTTCAAATATAACATCTATATCTGGAAGTAATTTTCAAAGTGGTGCAACAGCAAAACTTACAAAAACAGTGCAATCAGACATTATTCCTTCAACCGCTTTTACATTCACTAATGCCAATACTCTTTCAAATGGAGCTTTTGATTTATCACTAAAAACTATTGGTTATTGGAATGTTGTCGTCACAAATCCAGACCTTCAAACAGGAAGTTATGGAAATGAAATTGACACAGGTTTTGAAATCAGATCTTCAATGCCCTCTGACCCAATAAATATATATCAATTTAAAAATAGTCTTGACGGTGCCCAACCTCCTACAACTGAAATTATCGTCGGAAATGGAATTGGAGGACAATTAGATGTCTTCTTTAGAATGGATATGCAAGGAGGACTTACAGGAGAACTCTACTATCCGCAAGTTGAGCTAAAGACAATCGGAACTACTTTTGACGGTTTTTTCACTGAGGGTGCGGGAATTATGTATAATGGAACATCAGTTCAGGGTTGGGTTAATACAGTGGGTATAGATGGTAATTCATATCATTGGCGCGCAAGAGTACGAAATTCAGCGGGAAATAGTAACTGGATAACATTCGGAGGAAACTCAGATCCAAACGACAGCGATGTTTATCTTGATAATGTTCCCCCATCCATAGACACATTATGCTCAAGTGCAGTAACAAGCACTTCAGATTCAGCTGCGACAGTTGAGTGGAATACATCCGATGCAACGAGCGGAGCACAAAATCCTCCAGGATCTGGGGCTTATGCAACTTCTCAAGTTCAATACATAAAGATGAGTGATTATGTTGATTGGATTGCGACACCCGGAATTACAACAACAGAAAGTGCTTGGGAAAACAGCCCTCATCAAGTTAATCTTTGGTCATTAACTCCAGGAACTGATTATACTTTCCGAATGAAATCAAAAGACGGCACCCACAATGAAACCAATTCTGCAAATTGCACTTTTACAACCGAAGGTGCAAGACCTATAAAAACTACTGAATTTTTCATTCTGCAAGAGTCAGTCATACACAACACTTCCCCAATTTCAAAAATGTTCACTCTTTCAATTCCTGAAAATTATCACATCGCAAACAGCATAGCTCCTAAAAGTGTTTTTATAGAAGTCAGCGGCATTTCAAGCAATAACGCAACTCAAACAATTAATATCGGAATATTAAGAGGAGATCAGAGTGCGGGACCCAGCCCAGTTGGAGCTGATTATAATTTTGATGCCAGTGCTGTTACAACTCCATTTACAATTCTTTTTGACGCATTAAATCCCATTGGAGTTGGTCAGGAAGATGCGTCAAACATCACCCAGGGAGATGACTATATTTATACTTTGTTTTTAAAGGGCAATGGAACTGATATTTCTCTTTTTTCCGCGAAACTTATTCTTACTTATAATTATCAACCATAAATGAAACAGCTACATAAAACATTATTAATTTTGATAATAATGTTTTTTGTGTTGCCAAGTTTGAAACTAAATGAACTTAATGCTGCATCTTTCTCAAAAACTGTAAAGTTTTTTATCATTCAAGAGAGCGGAGAAACTTCTCAAGGTAGTACCACTACAACTATTCCACCATTTACAATTTCAATTGCAGAAGACGAACCAACAATTACAAGTGCTTTTATACAGGTTAATGGTTCGGTAAAGGATTTTTTAACCACAACTGGATTTATAGATATTAATCTTGATGGTGGACTTGATACTTCTTATGAATTAAATATTTCAACAAAACCAACGAAATTTACCATCAATCATGACATAACCTCAATTGTTTCGTCCGATTTTCCTGGAGTTCCCGGAGCTAATTCTTATAGCTTAAATATAACTAATAACGATTTTAATATCAATAATCTTAGCGCAAAATTACATCTTACTTATACCTATTTGAATAATTCTGGAAGTCTAAAACCGTCAGGATTTATTATCTCTTCCACCGTGGACACAGGCATTACTCAAGGAGCGGCATTTAATTCAATGATGTGGAATGGTAGTCTGAATGGCGGAAAAGTAAGACTGCAACTGGCAACTTCAGATTCAGATTTAGGACCGTGGATATTCAAAGGCCCTGATTGTGCTTCGGGTGTCTATTATGAAGATAATAACAATACTCCCACAAAAATTACATGTGCTGAGCATAATAATAAACGATATTTTAGATACAAAATAATGCTATGTTCAAGTGCAAACTGCACCAGTCCAAGCTCAAATAATCCAAATGTCAGCGATGTCATTGTCAACTGGTCTTTATAATTTTAAAAAGAATGATTTTCTCAATCCAAAAAAACAACCAAGGATTTTCCCTACTAGAATTACTTATCTATATTACAATATTATCCAGTTTACTAATTATTATTGTAAACCTTTTCTTTATGATATCTGCAAATTCTGCGGCGCAAGATGCGAAGATTGAAGTTCAACATAATCTACAATTTGCCCTTAATAAAATCACGAGTCAAATGTCAAACTATGACTCGGATATTTCAATTATGACTCCTGCAAATAGTGGCGAGACGAGCAATATACTCGAGGTTTTAAGAGACGGATCAAATATTAAATATGATGTTTCTGCGGGAGTGCTTAGGGAAACAATCGACGGCACAACTGAAAATATCACCTCTAATAATGTAACAGTCGACCTAACAAATCCAATATTCAAAAGAATTAATGACACTCTTCAAATTAATCTAAAAATAAGTTATAATGATAACGAAAGACCTTCTTATAAATATTCTTCTGACATTAGAACAACTATTTCAGTAAAAAAATGAAAATCAATGTTACCGATAATTTACTTTCTCAAAATGGTTTAGTTGCCTTACCTTCAATAGTAATTCTGTCCTTGATTATGCTTACAATCGGAATAGCAATGTCTTTTTCTTCATTTACTCAGAATACGATTTCGTTTAATAGTGAAATAACTCAAAGATCTTATTTTGTTGCCGAATCTGGCATAAAGGATGCCATGATGAAAATTACGAGAAACAAAAATTATAACATCGATTATGCACTGCAAATTAATGCAGATGAAGCAATTGTTACTTTTGATACATCAATACCAAATCAAACAAAAGTAACAAGCACCAGCACAATAAACAATCATACAAAAAAAATAGAAGCTACTTTAGATGTAACCTCAAGTGGAAAAGTAACAATTCTATCTTGGCATGAATTATCTATATAATTATGATATTAAATTTACTCATACCTAAAGAAAAAATCATCGGCATCGAAATCAGCAATCAAAAACTGAGGATGCTTAATTTAGAGATGAGTAAATCAAAAAAAACTATTGTAAAAGGGAAATCAGAACTAGAACTAGACGAAAACTTATTCAAAGATGAAGGTGTTGATGAAAAAGTATTAAGTGCTGCAATTGCAAAATTAAAAGACGACTTTAAGCCAAAGAAGTATTTTTCTCCATATGCCGTAATAACAGTGCCACAAATTGGAGTTTACAGTGAAATTATGCAGTTACCAAAAACGCTTAATGAAAACCAACTTACAGAAGCCATTACGCTAAATGCTTCCGAAAACCTGCCTCTCCCACTCTCAAAGTGCTATATGGATTGGCAAATTATTGATGCGGATAATAATTATAATAAAATACTAATATCAATTATCTCAAAAAATATTGCTGATTCATATATCAAGGCTCTGAAAAATAATGGTATCAAATTAATCGCCCTTGAAACATTATTTTTGAGCATTGAAAGAATTGTTCATATTCCGGCACACCCAACAATATTCCTCTATCTCACAAATGACGGTCTCACAAGTATAATTTATAAAAATAAAATTCCATACTTTTCTCAATTTGAATCTTGGAAGGAAATTATTCCTGGAAAAGAAATTAGAGATATTAGAGATCTGAATAAAACAATCAAAAGCAAAATTAAGAAATTGAAACTTTATTTTGATAGTAAAAACAAGGAATTTAAAATAGAAAATGTTTTTCTAATGAGTCACGGTTTTGACTCTGATATAATTATTAATAAAATTGGCAAAACTGACATTCCAATCATAAAAGCTAAACTGCTATTAACTTCTCTTAAAAGCAATGACTGGGTTCCTGTTGCAGGAGCAGCAACAAGAGCGTTAATCCCGAGAAGTGAAGACGGCATAATCAGCCTTCTTCCAATAGGCACGGAAAGCCTATACGAAACTCAAAAGGCGACCTCATTTGCAAAATCAATTTTATTTCTTCTAACGACTCTGTCTTTTTTTTACATAACAATATTCACTAGTGCTTTTTTTGTCGTTTCTACTCTCCAATATGGAATTGATAATCAAATGAATCAGAAAAATAATATTCCCATACCTCAAGAATATGCAAAGATAAAAACGGAAACGGAAATTTTTAACAGCTATTTAAAAGATTTAGATAAAATATCAAGCACAAATAGCATTAATTATGAATCTGTTTTGCGTAATATGAATCAAATAAATACGCCCGGCATTAATCTTTCCACGATTAATTTAGATAAAACTAAGAAAATTGTAACTATCTCGGGCATATCTAAAAATAGAGAAAGTCTCAACATTTTTAAATCTAAACTAAATAATTCTTCTGATTTTAGAAATATCAATCTTATTTTAAATGACCTTGCCAAAAAAGATAACATCGCCTTCAAAGTTAGCCTTGAAATAAAATAATAAGCAGTATTATGACTTATATTCATAACCTAATTATCAAACTGTCAATTTACACAATACTTGTATTATTTTTTTCGATTTCGCTAATTTTATTTTTAACTAATAAAATTCAAAATAAATCAGATGAACTTCATGAGAAAAGAAGTATCCTGAGAGTCTCTCAGCAACAAGATAGTAATTTTCTCGAATTGAAAAATTCATACCACATCGTTGAAAATAATCTAGAAAAAATTGAAGGACTATTTCCGAACGCTGATAATATTCAAAATTTTATTATTTCTCTCGAAAACACTGCTACTCAAACAAATAATCAACAAATCTTGAATTTCCCTCCTCTGGAAAGTGCAAAAAATGAAAGCACAAACTTAAAAAGTATATCATTTTCAATTTTTTTAACTGGCAATATGAACACATTTATCGAGTATTTAAATAAAGTAAAGAAATTGACCTACTTTATTGATATTGAATCTATCAACCTAAGCAATAATACAGGAGTATCCTTTAATGATAGTAAAATGAATATAAAAGCAAAAATCTATATTAGAAAATAAATTATTTTATAATGAACAGTAAACTGAAAAATAACATTTATGCACTTACTAGTATTTCTATACTAATATTGATTATCGGTAGCTTTGCTTTGTCTTTAAATTTTTTAATTAAAATAAACCAGCAATCATCCGAAATCGATATGAATATAATCAAAGAGCATACTACAGTTCTTGATTTTGAAAGATATAATGGATTAAAAGATATCATAAAATAAAAATAAGCATACAAGATTATCCAGCATTGTCTACAGACTCGCTCCGCATTATCCAAAATTAATAATATCTAAAATCTTACAATTAATATCATAGAGATAAATTTAGAAAAAGCAGGATAAAACCTGCTTTTTCTAAAAGACGAATAAATCTCTTTATTTTATTTAATTTTATTAAATTTTTTTTCTTTTGATTATAAGACGAACTTTTTCTACAATTTCACCAACAGTAAAATGTGCTTTTATAATATAGTCTTCTGCTCCATAATCAAATCCCTTTTGAACTTCATCATTTTGTCCTAGATTAGTAAGCATAATAATTGGTATTGAGGCAGTTTCTTCATCTGCCTTTGATTTTTTCAAAACATCAAAACCATCCATCCCAGGTAAAATTACATCTAATAACACTAACTGAGGTTTAAGATCTTTAATTTTCTTAAAGGCATCAAGACCATCTGCCGATGTTGTCACATTAAAACCCTCCTTTTTGAGTTTAATCTCACAAATATCTCGCAAGAATTCATCATCCTCAACAAGAAGTATCATAATTCCGTCTTTATTTATTTCTTCCTTTGTGCTATTTTCCATAATATTTTAAATTAAATTCTAAATTTATTTATTGGGCAACTTTTTCTTTTCTTAACTTAGCGATAATCTGCTCATGATAAATGCCTATCATCATAACAAAAAAGGCAAAAACAACTAACACATCAGCCATAAAATATTGAGCTACACTAGTTGCTGTTTCATGAAGTGGGCCACCTGTAA